>PWQI01000078.1 GCA_003556805.1 Trueperaceae bacterium
ACGCCGTACACCGACCCGCGTGGAACCGCGATGTCGACGTCGGCGAGGGCGATCACGCCGCCGTAGTCCTTGCCGAGGCCCTTGGTCGTGACGAGCGTCGGCGCGCCACTGGCGATCGGCGCGGCGGGCGTCATCGTGGTGAGCGTCCGAGCGTCAGGTAGGCGAGCGGCCCGAGCGGCATCGAGAGCACGCAGATGAGCGCCCATGCCCACTTCGGTAAGTAGCGCACCGCCGGCGCCCGCACCAGGTCGACGAGAGCGTAGATCGCGAGCGCGGCGGCCAGCAGGAGGAGCGGAGCGAGGGCGCGCAGGTCGATGTCCATGGTCGGGTCCAGCGTAGCCGCGCGGGGGTGCGTGCGCGAGGGACAACGCTCACGCCGGCAGGCGCTGGTGGGCGTGCAACGGCTCCGTGGCCATGGGCCCCTCCGCAGCCGCCCCGAGGAGTCCGCGTGCGGAGCGCTCGAGCGCGGCCGCCTCGGCGTACGCCGTCGCGCCGTCGTAGCCAGGTCGGGGTGGGCCAGTGCCTTGCGGCAGTCTGTCCATCGTCGCACCGGCGCTTCGAGGGCCAACCGCTCGCTCAAGGTCCGTCTCGCCGGTGGCCACGGACGACGCCGCTGTCGAGCTCTCGACGAGCCACGGGATCGTGCGACGTGCGCCTCACGCCGAACGCAGACCGCAAGCGCATCAGCCAGCTGCCCACTGATCCCCAGGTGGTCGGACGTTCTCTCGCGTGTTCGATCTGACGTGCCTTCTGCGTGACGGCCCGCGCCTCTCTCCGCTTCTGCATGTGGAGAACCCTGAGCTCGAACCAGTCCATGGACGCCCCCTCTCTGCGCTGACGAAGAGCCTAGAGAGCCCTACGTCAAGGAGTCGTCTGGAAGAGCGTCAACGACGATTTGACGTTTTGGCTATGCTGCCAGGACGGTGCTCGAGCTCTGGCTGTTAGGGAGGGCGCAAGCGACCCTCGACGGTTCGCCCTTGCGGGTTGCCACCCGCAAAGCCTTTGCGCTGCTGTCGTACCTTGCCGTGCAAGGGGGCACCCACCACCGAGACACGCTGGCGTGCATGCTGTGGCCAGACCAGGACCAGGCGCAAGCCCTCGCGAGCCTCCGGCAGGCTGTGTACACACTGAGGCGGGGAGTCCCGACGGACCTCATCGAAGGTGACCGCCATACGCTGCGCCTCTGCCGAGACGCGCTGCGGATCGACATGTGGGCGTTCGACGCGTTGATCACAGCAACGTCGAGCACGCTCGTCGACGAGGCGTCCAACGACGATCTCGTTCGGCTCGAGCAGGCCGCGGCGTTGTATCGAGGGGACTTCATGCACGGCTTCACGCTGCGTGATTGCCCCGACTTCGATGCCTGGCAGGCGCTCAGGTCCGACGAGTACCGGCAGAAGCTCACAACCGTGCTGCGAGCGCTCGTCACCGGGTACGCCGCCGTGCGGAACCTCGAGGCGGCGATCGAGCATGGTCGCACGTTGCTCCGTGTGGACCCGTACGACCAGGCGGAGCAGCGTCGGCTCATGTTGCTCCATGTCCTGGCGGGTCACGAAGCGGCCGCCATCCGACAACACGAGGTGCTCGCGCAGCAGCTGGAAGACGACCTAGGCATCAAGCCGGACGACGAGACGACGGAGCTGTACGAAGCCATCAAGCGCCGAGACATACACGGCCTCTTGCGACGAACGCCTGCAGGTGCCCCGCTGAGCGAACTCGCCCGTCCCTTGATCGGAACACCAGCGGAGTTTGAGAGCGACCCTCTGCATGCGGTCACCCAGCGGCGAAGGAGCAACCTGCCGCCGCAGCCAACGGCCTTCGTGGGCCGCCAGCAAGAGGTCCGGGACCTCAGCGATCTGCTCGCGAACCCAGCCGCTCGCTTGATCACCATCGTGGCCCCGGGCGGCATGGGCAAGACCCGCTTGGCCTTGGCGGTCGCCGAGCGGCAGCTGGCGCACGGAACCTTCGAAGACGGCGTGTTCTTCGTGTCGCTGACGTCCGTTCACGCGGTCGCCTTCTTGGCACAGGCTGTTGCCGACGCGATGGGCATTAAGCTCCTCGGTCGAGACGACCCAGATCGGCAACTCGTTCGGCACGTGTCCGGGCGGCGTGCGCTCCTGGTACTGGACAACTTCGAGCACGTGCCGGGCGGCGGCGGGCTCGTGTCGGAGCTTCTGGCCAACGCGCCCGGCGTCAAGGTGCTGGTCACAGCGCGGGAACGCCCGCATGCCCAGGAAGAATGGTTCTACCAGCTCTGGGGGATGGACGTGCCTCCCGACGCTCTCGATGTCGACGGCATGAGGGCGTTCGGTGCCATCGAGCTCTTCGAACGATGCGCGAAGAAGGCCGATCCGCATTTCGACCTGGGTAGGAACGGCCATGACGTCGTTCGCATCTGTCGGCGCCTACAAGGCATGCCCTTGGGCATCGAGCTCGCGGCGGCTTGGGTGACGACGATTCCCTGCAAGGCCATCGCCGCTGAGATCGACGAGGATCTCGGCTTCTTGGAGACCAGAGGCCCCGTCGTCGCGGACCGCCATCGAAGCCTCGAGGCCGTCTTCGAGTACGCCTGGAACCAGGCGAGCGAGGCAGCGCGATCGACCCTCCAGAAGCTGTCCGTCTTCAGAGGCGGCTTCACGCGGCGAGCAGCCGAGCAGGTGGCGGGGGCTTCGCTGCCGATCCTCGCGTCCCTGACGGATATGGCGCTCATTCGCCTGAGGGACTCAGGGCGCTACGACATGCACGAGCTCGTGCGACAGTACGCCGCAGCGAGACTCGCGTTGCAGCCGAACGCGAACCGCGAAGCCGAGCGGGCGCAGGCTCTGCACTTCGCGGACATGCTGGCCACGCTCGAGCCCGACCTCGAGAGCGCACGGCAGTTCGAGGCGCTCGACGACATCGCCGCCGACTTCGACAACCTACTGACCAGCTGGCAGTGGGCCGTTCAACATCGAGACGTCGCAACGATCGGGACGCTGACGATGGGTCTCTTCCTCTACTGCGAGATGCGCGGCTTGGCGCAGACGGGCAACGATCTATTCCAGCGGGCGATCGACGCCTTGGAGGCATCGGGACGAGGGGACGATCAAACCGCCGCTACCCTCGCGAAGCTGCTCCTGGGGCAAGGGATCCTGCGTATGCGCATGGGCTACGATCCATCACCGCTGCGACGAAGCCGTGACCGCGTGCTCCAACCCCTCGCCGTCCATGAGCCGCACACCTACGTCTACGCCGTCAACTGGTTCGCCACGGGTCTCCCGTACGAGGGCGAACACGCCGAAGCGGACGCGCTCTTGGACCACGCGGAGACGATCGCTCGCGAAGCCAACGACACCTTCAGCGTGGCCTGGCTGCTGCAGACGCGCGCGCACAACCTGTACATCGCAGGCAGGTTCCGCGAGGCCGAGCCCGTCTTCGAGAAGAGCCTGTCCGCCTTCGACGCGTGCGGCGACAGGAAGTTCAAGGCTCTCGCCTTGAACAACTGGTCACGCACGGCCCTGAACCTGGGGGCCTACGACCGCGCCGCGAGCCTGAACGCCGAAGGACTGACCATACGAAGGATGGCCAACGACCCCCTGGGCACGGCGGCGTCGTTGATCGTCCTGGGAAGGCTGAAGATGCGACTGGGCCAGTACCTCGTTGCGAAGCGCCATCTGGACCAGGCTGCCCGCTTGATGCAACAGAGCCACAACTACCAGTACTGGTGGATGCTGGAACTCGAGGAACTGGAGCTCGACATCGAGCTGGGCAACCACGAACGCGCCCACCAACGCCTACGGCGATCTCGCCCGAGGTACGGCGGCTTCGGCGATCCCTACTCAGAAGCCCAACGCCTCAACGGCTCGGCGTACCTCGGCTACGTGAGACAGGACCACGTGGGTGCAAGGTCGCTTCTCGAGCGCAGCCTTGCGATGAGCCAGCAGCTCGGCCATCTGTTCATCGAAGCGAAGGCTCGCCACCACCTCGGCTTCGTCGAACTGGCGGAAGGGAACCTCGGAGCCGCCGAAGACCAGTTCAAGCAATCCTTGAGCATCTGTCGATTGTCGGGGGCAGCCCCACTCGCCTTGGCCGTCCTGATCGGTTGGTCGGAGTTGGAGGTCGGGGCAAGGAAGCTCGAGCTGCTCACCCTGGTGCATCGCGACGCCCGTACCACGTACCACACGCGAGAGGCGACAAGGAACACGCTGCTCGAGCTGGCGCCCACCGACCGTACGACCATCGACGTGCCGGATCTGTGGCAGTTCGTCGACGACGTCGCTTGATCGACGTGCCGAGCCGGCGCGCCGGATGCGTCGGCACCGCGACCGCAACGGCACCACCGTTCGGAGCGTGGACAGCCGATGTGCTCGACCGTCGGTAGCGCGAGCGCCGACCGCCCCCGAACGCTCGTCGCGGTGGAGGACTGGACGCAACGGCGGCTGGGCAACGGCGCCACGTCGACACGATGCGCCCCCGCCACGTCGACGCCCGCACCCTCTTGCCCCTCGACGGGCCATGATGACGAAGGCAGACGATGTATACTTCAGCCATATGCGCCGCACGCAGATCTACATCACCGATGAGCAGGCCGAGCGCATCAAGGCCATCGCCCAGGAGCGCAACGTGACGCAGGCGCTGGTGATCCGGCAGATCCTCGACGCTGCCCTGGAGACGGGCGATCCCGAGGCCGAGGCCCGGGCCGGGATCCTGGCCACTGCGGGCATCCTGCCGGACGCTCCCGATTGGCCCGAGTGGCAGGCCCAGGTGCGCGGCCGCAGTGCCGCCGAGCGCCTCGCCGACGAAGGCCTGTAACCGATGCTGTTCGACACGTCCGTCCTCATCGCGCACCTTCGCGGCGACCGACGCGCCACCGACCTCCTCTTGTCGGTGCCGACCGCAGAGCGCCTCGCCAGCGTGCTTGCACGCGTGGAGATCGAAGGCGGCATGCGCGGCAGCGAACGAGCGAGCGTCGCCGGACTGCTCGGCGCACTGAGGCTCGTCCCCGTCAGCGATGCCATCGCACGCCGTGCCGGCGAGCACCTTCGGACCTACCGCCACTCACACCAGGGCATCGACCTCGTCGACTACGTGATCGCAGCCACCGCCGAAGCGCATGCCGCACCACTCGCGACGCTGAACGTGAAGCACTTTCCGATGTTCGCCGGCTTGCACCGCGCCTTCGACTGAGACCCGCTCGCTAGGGCCACGCGAGCG
>PWQI01000336.1 GCA_003556805.1 Trueperaceae bacterium
GTGATCACGACGCTGTCGCTGGCGCGCGGGTCGACGACGCTGGTGGCGCGCACGGCGACCTCGCCCTCGGCGACACCCGTCACCAGGCCCTCGTCGTCCACGCTGGCGACGTCCGGATCACCGCTCGACCAGCGCACGCCCGTGTCGATGCCGAGACCGCCGCTGACGCTGGCCGCGAGCTGCAGCTCGCCGCCGACGCGCACGCTGCGCTCGCCCTCGTCGATCGATACCTGGATGCCCGGTGGCAGCGAGCTGGGATCGCAGGCGACCAACCCGACCACGACGAGTGCTGCGACGAGCCCGGCCAGATGCCGACCTAGCGTCGCTCGAGGACCTGAAGCTGGCATGCACGACTCCTTTCACGCGCACATGATGGCGCGCTGGGCGGCCGCGGCCGCCCAGCGGGTGAAGTCGTGCGATGGTAGTCAGGCAGCCGTTGGGCGAGCGTTGGAGCCGCGCGCCCGATTCGGCGAACGGCGCCTAGCCAGGGCGTTGCTCCTCGCGGATCGCGGCGATGGCGCGCTGCACCACCGCCTCCGGCACCTCGTCCACGCCGTGGGCGTCGCGTGCATGCTCCACCACCTGGGCCAGGATCTCCTCGTTCGAGTCACCACGAACCTCGGCGTCGCACTCGAACCCAACGTCACGGCATCGCAGCAGCTTCGTCATCGTCGACCTCCTTCGCCCCGAAGGGTGCACCCCCCAGCGTCACCGAAGCGTCACCGAGTTCCGCCTGAGCGCGCTCGGCCACCAGCAGGGCGTCGTGGTACTGGTAGCGACGCGCGAGATCGGCGGCGTGACGGGCGTAGGAGCGCGCCGCGCGCAGGTCGCCGAGGGCACGGCTGGCCGCGGTGAGACTGGCGGCTGCGTCCACCAGCACCGCAGCGTCGCGGTGCTCGGACGCCATCAGGTACGCGCGTGCGGCGAGGCCGCGGCCGCTGACCGGATCGCCGGCGGCCGTGGCGCAGCGCGACGCGCCCTCCAGCACGGCTGCCAGGAGCGCCTCGTCACGCGACGCCTCGGCCACCACCCGCGCTGCCGCGGCCAGGTCGCTCGCGGCGCTCACGCGTCCCGCATCCAGCGCCAGGTGGGCGAGGTTGTTCAACGCGATCGCTTGGGCCCGTTGGTCACGCACCTCGCGCGCAACCTCGAGCGCCTGCAGGTAGTGCCCCTGCGCCGAGTCCGACGCGCCGAGCCCGTCGTCCACCATCGCCAGGTTCAGGTGCAGGGCCAGCCGGGTCGGACCATCCGCCGGTCGAGCGGAGGACCGCAGCGCCTCGGCCCACCATGCCCGGGCGGTCGCGGCATCACCGCCACGCCTGGCGATCGAACCGAGCAAGAAGCATGCCTCGGCCACTCCGGCAGCGTCGCCGGAGCGCTCGAGCGTGTCCAGTGCGGTGATTGCGGCCTGCTCGGCGGCGGCGCTCCGACCGCGTTGATGCTCGGCCCAGGCCAGTTCCACGAGCGAGCGCGCGGCGGCGGGTGCTCCATCGTGCAGCCGCTTGGCGCGCTGCGCCAACGCCGCCGTGGCCGTGTCTGGCTCCAGGTCGAGGTCGCTGCGTAGCCAGCGGCGGCAACGCTGATACGTCGTCAGCGCGTCGCGCACCCGGCCCAGCTCCAACTGGGCGCGCATCACCCTGCGGTGGCTCTGCTCGGCGTGGGGATCGACGGCCACCGCACGCTGCGCGTGGGTCAACGCCGCTTCCCAGTCACCCATCGCCGTCGATCGGCGCCAGTCCTGTTCGAGCGCCAGCAAGACGGCGTTCGTGCGACGCTCACGCTCCGCCCGGAACCAACCGGCGAGCTCTCCGAACCGGTCGGGGTCGAGCTCGTCGATGGGCTCGACCCATGGCTCCTCGATCCCGCTCGTGGCCGCCGACGAACCCGGCGTCACGGTCTCCACGTGATCGCGCAGGGCGAGCGGATCGCCCGAGACCACGTCGGCGCGGACCTGCAGGCGGTGGACCAGCTGACGCAAGTTCGCGCGCGCCCGCGCAGTGGATGCGTCGGGCCACAGGAGCGCCGCGAGACGCGAGCGCGGCGTTGGTCCGGCGAGCGCCAGGTACGCCAGCGCAACGGCATCCGTGTCGCCGAGGCGCAGCTCGTGGCCGCCGTCGAAGAGTCGCGCCCGCGAACCGACGACGCGCAGCCGCCAACGGCCCGTCGACACCGTGTGGTCCACGCGGCACTCTACGGCATCACAGGTGCCGACGCGGGAGGCGGCGAAGCCCGCCGGCAGGCGAGGAGCACCGTGTGGCGATCGCCAGCCACGGCATCGACCACTGCACGGCGTCGGTCCCCAGCACACCCGCCGTCGCCACGGCACACATTCGCCTGCATCGATGGGCTAGAGTACCGGCGGGTTCACCCATCAGACGAAGGAGGACACGACATGCGACGTACCGTCTTCGCGATCGCACTCATCGGCACGCTCCTCGCCGGAGCCGTAGCCATCGGGTTCGCGCAAATCGAGCGCTTCGCGCCGGCAGACGACGTGACCCTGTACCTGATCTCACCGCATCATGGCGAGGTGATCGAAGGCCCGGTGCTCGTGCGCTTCGGCCTCCGCGGGATGGGCGTGGCGCCCGCAGGCGTCGAGCATCCCAACACCGGTCACCACCACCTGCTCATCAACCTGCCGCTGGACGAGGTCGACCTCGACATGCCGCTCCCGTTCACCGACCAGACGCGTCACCTCGGTGGCGGCCAGACCGAAGTCGTGCTCGAACTCGAGCCTGGAACCTACACACTCCAGGCCCTGCTGGCCGACTTCCGCCACATCCCCTTCGACCCGGCCGTCGTCTCCGAGGTCATCACCATCCACGTGCGCTGAACCCGAACCGCCCGCGCAGCGGGCAGAGCGAGCGGGGCGGGACCGTTTCGACACGGTCCCGCCCCGACTACGTGAGGAAGGGGTTCGCGCGCCGCTCGGCGCCGACCGTGGTGCTGGGGCCGTGCCCCGGGTACAGCAGGGTCTCGTCGGGGAGCGTGAGCAACTGCTCACGGATGCTGCGCAGAAGAGTGGCATGGTCGGCGAAGAGCAGATCGGTGCGACCGATCGAGCCCGCGAAGAGCGTGTCGCCGCACAGCACCAGCTTCTCGTCGGTGAAAGCGAACACCACATGGCCGGGCGCGTGGCCGGGCGTGTGCAGGCAGCGCGCAACGTGGGCACCCACGTGCAGGTGCTGCCCGTGCGCCAGCGGCTCGGTCGACTGCCTGGGCGAACGCACGGTCAGGCCGTAGGCCGCGGCCTGCTCCGTCGCATGCTCGTACAGCGGACGGTCGTCGGCATGGAGGTACACCGGCAACGGCATGGTCTCGACCAAGTCGGCCACGGCGCCGACGTGATCGAAGTGGGCGTGGGTGAGCCAGATGGCCTTCGCCTGAAGTCCCTCGTCGGCGAGTGCTGCACGGATGCGGGCCGCTTCGTAACCGGGATCGACGATGACCGCCTCAGCCGAGGCATCATCCGCCAGCAGGTAGCAGTTCGTTTCCAACGGACCGAGAGTCAGACAAGCCACGCGCAGTGCCACGGAGGCAGGCTAGCACGCGCGGATGAGGCTCGCGGCGCAGCCGCACGCGTGGGGCGCTACGGCGCTTGGTCGAAGACGAGTGCCAGCGGCTCGCTCACCCGGACCGCGCGCGACGCACCGCGCAGGCCGCGAAAGGCGGGGTCGGGCGTGATGGTATCGCTCACACGCCCTACCAGCAGTTCGGCCTCGCAACGCTCGGCCTCGGACGGCGCCGAGAACGTGACGGTCGTGGTCCCCGCATCACCGTTGCGAAGCGCCAACGGGTAGCCGCGGGTCGTCCGCAGGTCGTCCAACGGGTCCTCGTCGAGTCCTTCGCAGGTGTCCACGGCGAAGCGCAGCTCCACCTGCCCGCTCGTGAACGGCTCCCACTCGATCGTGAAGGACTCGCCGAGCGTGCGCAGGTCGCCGGGGACGGGCATGATCACGTCGATCTCGCCGGGCACGCGCACCACGGTGCTCGGCGCGGCCTCCTCGCCTTCGCGTTCGAGCGCGATCACCAGCTCGTCGCCCGGCAAGAGCTCGGGCAACGAGGCGAGGTAGGCGTCGTTCTGTGCCGCCGCAGACATGTCGCTACCCGGCCGCAGCACCACCGGTTCACCGCCAGCGGCCGTCACCGTCAGGCGCTCACCGATCGCGAGCTCGTACGTACCCCCCGGTAGCAGGCCGGCGCGGAAGAGGACGACGGTCACCTCGGTGCCGTGGCCAGCGGTGGACACCACCCGCACCTTCGGCTCGATGTCTGCGGTCGCCAGCGTCGGCGCCTGGCTGATCACCAGCGGCACCACCGTACTGACGCGCACCGAGCGCGAGTCGTCACGCAGTTCACCGAAGGCGGGATCGAGCGCGATCGCGTCGCTCGTTCGACCCACCAGCAGGTCAGCCTCGCAGCGCTCGGCAGCCGTCGGCGCCGAGAACGTGACGGTCGCGAGACCGGTCTCGCCGGAACTGAGGGGGGCGCCGAACGGGAAGCCCACGAAACCCCGCTCCGCACGCAGCTCCTCGAGCTCCTCCTCAGCCAACCCGGCACAGTCGCCCACCGCGAAGCGCAGTTCCACCTGCCCGCTGCCGAGCGGTTCCCACGCCACGGAGAACGATTCGTCGAACGTGCGTTCGTCGCCGGGCAACGGACGCGTCACGGTGATCTCGCCCGGCACCCGCACCAGGGTGTTCGGCGCGTCGTCCTCGTCGGCTCGCTCGAAGGCGATCACCAGCTCGTCACCCGGGCGCGTCTCCGGAAGGGTGGCCACGTAGGCGTTGCGGCGCAACCAGGCCGACATGTCGGTGCCGGGCGTCATCTCCACCGCCTCGCCTCCCGGCGGCGTCACCGTCAGGCGCTCGCCGCTCTGCAGACGGTACGTGGCGAAGGGCAGGCTCCCCTGGAACAGCACCACGGTCACCTCGGTGCCCTCGCCGGCGGTGGACACCACCCGCACCTTCGGCTCGATGTCGGCCGTCGCGAGGCGCTCCGCCTCACTCGCACAGGCGCCGAGCAGCACCACGAGCGAGGCCGCGAGCACAGCAACCACGTTCCGCATGCCGTACCTCCTGCCCGCATTGCACCACGTGGCGATCGCCCGAACCGTGCCCCAGCCCCGGGCCACGAAGGGCGCCAAGCCGGCGGATCGCCTCCGGCTCACGCCGCGCAGGCGCGCTCCCA
>PWQI01000258.1 GCA_003556805.1 Trueperaceae bacterium
CAAAGGACCGGTGGGCGCACGACCGAGCCGACCGCCGCCGTACGCCAACGCCGGCGCACGTGGATGCTCGCCGCGTTGCTGCTCGGCGCACTCGTGCTCGCCATCGTGACGGCCGTCGCGCGCCGCCCCGTACCACCTCCTGCCGAACCGCTCGGGAGCGTCACGTCCATCGTGGTCGACGTCCGCATCGAACCCTCCACCCTGCCGCCGGCGTCGCTTGTCGTGCTCGCCAGCCCGCCCGGCTCGCGCGTGAGCGCCGGTAGCGCGCTCGGCACGGTGCCCCGCCGAGTCGTGTTCGACGCCGAGGGCACGTGGCAGGTCGAGGCCCGCTTCCAGGAACGTCGTTCCGAGGTCGTCACCTTCCGTCTCCCGGACGAGCGCGAGGTCGTCCTGCGCTTCCCGGCAATTCCCTAACGCACCGAGGTCCCCGCCATGCCGAGCGTCGTCGTCGTCGATTACGGATCGCAGTACACGCGTCTGATCACCAGGCGGCTCCGTGAACTCCACGTCTACTCGGTGATCGAGCCGCCGAACGTGAGCATGCAGCGCCTGCACGAACACGACGCACGAGCCGTCGTCCTCTCCGGTGGCCCTCAGAGCGTGTACGCGGACGGCGCGCCGCCGCTGCCGGACGGGCTGCTCGACAGCGGCCTCCCGATCCTCGCGATCTGCTACGGCATGCAGCTCGTCGCCCGCGCCCTCGGCGGCGAGGTCGCCCCGTCGACGGTGCGCGAGTACGGCAAGGCGGTCCTGAGGCGCACCGACGGGGACCTGCTCGGCGGCATCGAAGGCGAGTTCGTCGCGTGGATGAGCCACGGCGACAGCGTCGCTCGCGTGCCCGCCGGCTTCGCCGTCACGGCTGAGACGTCCGACACGCCGGTCGCGGCCATGGAAGACGCTGAGCGCCGGATCTACGGGCTGCAGTTCCACCCCGAGGTCCGCCATACGCCGAAGGGCCTCGCGGTGCTCGAACGCTTCCTCGACGCCGCCAGGGTCGAGCGCGGCTGGACGAGCGAACACATCATCGACGAGGCCGTGAACGACGTGCGCGCCGAGGTGGGCGACGAGCGCGTGCTGCTCGGCATCTCCGGAGGCGTCGACTCGTCGACGCTGGGTCTGCTCCTCCACCGCGCGATCGGTACGCGGCTCGTGGCCGTCTTCGTCGACACCGGGCTGCTGCGGCTCGGCGAGGCGGAAGAGGTCGAGCGGGCCCTGCGCGGCCTGGGCCTCGACCTGGTGGTGGTCGACGCGAGCGAGCGCTTCCTCGAGGCCCTCGTCGGCATCGTCGATCCGGAACAGAAGCGCAAGGCGATCGGGAAGACCTTCATCGACGTCTTCGGTGACGAGGCGCGCCGCGTCCAAGACGCGCGGGGCGACATCCGCTTCCTGGCGCAGGGGACGCTCTACCCAGACGTGATCGAATCGGCAGGCAGCCACGGCTCCGCCGTCATCAAGTCGCACCACAACGTGGGAGGACTCCCGGACGACCTGGCCTTCACGCTGATCGAACCCTTCCGCAACCTCTTCAAGGACGAGGTGCGCGAGGTCGCCGACGCGCTCGGGATGCCGAGCCACCTGCGTGACCGGCACCCCTTCCCCGGACCAGGACTCGCGATCCGCTGCCTCGGAGAGGTCACGCCCGAGCGGCTTCGCGTCCTGCAGCAGGTCGACGACGTGTTCGTCTCGGCGCTGCGGGAGTTCGGCCTCTATGGCGAGACGTGGCAGGCGCTGGCGGTGCTGACGCCGCTCAGGAGCGTCGGCGTGATGGGCGATGGACGCACGTATGCGCACACGGTGGCGTTGCGGGCGGTGACCTCCGTCGATGGCATGACGGCCGACTGGGCACGGCTCCCCCACGAGTTCCTGGCGACCGTCTCGAACCGCATCGTCAACAGCGTGCCCGAGGTGAACCGTGTGGTCTACGACATCACCAGCAAGCCACCCGGCACGATCGAGTGGGAGTGAGACCGTTCGGCTGGCAGCCAGCCGCGAGGAGGTGCCCGTGGCGCGACGCTGCTGGCTGATGAAGTCCGAACCGTCGACGTTCTCGTTCGACGACCTGCTGGCCGCTCCCGAGCGCACGACGCCCTGGGACGGCATCCGCAACTATCAGGCGCGGAACTTCATGCGCGACGAGATGCGCCCAGGCGACGAGGTGCTCTTCTACCACTCCAACGCCGCGCCACCGGGCGTGGTCGGTCTCGCCGAGGTGGCCTCGCCGCCGTACGACGACCCGACCCAGTTCGACCCGTCCTCGCGCTACGTCGACCCGACGAGCACGCGCGAGGCACCGCGCTGGCAGCTCGTCGACGTGCGCGCCGTGCGGCCCCTCGCTCGCATAGTGACGCTCGACGAGATCAAGGGCGATCCCGAACTGCGCGGCATGGAGGTCGCGCGTCGCGGCAGCAGGCTGAGCATCACGCCGGTCGATCCCGCGCACTTCGACCGGATCGTGGCACTCGCGGAGGCGCCTGCAGCCGGCTGACACGCGGCGTGCGGCAGCCCCTTTGCTAGACTCCGTACATGACCGACCGTCGAGCGCGCATCCTCGATCTGGTGGCCGCCTCGTACATCCGCAGCGCCCATCCAGTGCCGTCGTCGCGCATCGCGGAGCGCATGGCGTTGTCGTCCGCAACTGTGCGCAACGAGTTCGGAGCGCTCGCCGACGAGGGCCTGCTGCAACAGGCGCACGCCTCGTCGGGCCGCATCCCGACGGCGCTCGGGTTCAGACGCTACGCCGCACGCTTCTTGCCGCCGCGTCCGCTGTCTCCCACCGGGCGCGCTCGCCTGCTCGAGCGACTCCACGCCCAACCGGGCGACACGCTGCTCGACCAGCTCGCGACCGCGGCGGCCGAACTGTCAGGGTATGCCGTCCTCGTCACCTTGCCGGCCCAGGACCACCTGCACGCCGTCGAGATCCACCTCTCGCTGCTGGCCAGCCGGACGCTGCTCGCCGTGGTCGTGCTCGAGAACGGGCTGGTTCGCCAACTGCGCGTCCCGCTCGATCCCGCACCGCATGACGACGTGCTCGACGATGCTGAGCGCAACCTCCGCCAGTTGACCCTGCCGCTGCGCGAGGTCCCCGCGGCGCTCTCTCGGTTGGCGGCAGACACCGAGCCCGAGCTCGCGCGCACGCTCACCGCCATCGCGGCAGCGTGGCCCGACGTGACGCCGCGACAGCGTGCCCAGGCCGGACTACGGCAACTCTTCGACGAACCGGAGGCGAGAGATGCCGATTTCGTCCGCCTGGTCGTCGAGCACATCGAGGCGTCGCCGACGTCGCGGGGCACATCGGCGGCGACGTCCGGCCGCGAGCCGCACGACGAGCCCGACGCCGATGACGCCAGCGCCGCCGCGGCCGCGCCGACGACGGTCGAGTTGCGCCTCGACGACTCCGTGGCGCGCGTACGCAGCGGCGTGCCACTCGGTAGCAGCGTCGCGACGCTCACACTGATCGGCCCTTCTCGCATGCGCTACTGGGCGTCCGTGCGCGTCGCTGGCGGGATCTCCGCCGCCTTCATCGACCACGGTGCCGAGGCCTGACGACGAGGCGGCCGGGATTTTTCACTCCGAACGCCGTCCCGCGCGGCCTATCCTCGTGGTCAGAGGAGGCACGCGTCCGGCGTCAGCGTCGGAGTCGCTGGTACGATGACCCCACATGGCACCAACACCTCCCGTCGCGGCGCACGGCCATGAGCCCGAGCGCCACTGCGTCGCCGATCGACCGAGCGCGCCACGTGCTCGGTGCGTGGTTGCCCGGTCGTGCCGCACAGCAGCTGCTCGATCGCATCGTGCGGGCCGAAGGGCTCGATCCGGACGCGGTCGACGGCGAGCGTCTGGCCTCGCTGGTGCTTGGCCCGGTCTATCGTGAACTCCGCCATACGGTCCCTCGAGCGACGCTGCGACGCGAACTCAAGCGCTTGGCGCGCTCGCTGCACGACCGCAAGGCCACACCACCTCGCCCGCTCCCGGTCGCGACCGAGCGGCCCGAGCCACCACCACCTCGGCGACTCCCGGACGACCCGGGGGTCGTGTTGATGGCACTCGCCGTGCTCGACGGCGTCGATGGTGCCGCCGTGTTCGACCGGGTCGGTCGCCCACTCGATCGGCGCGGCGAGGTACCGGACGCCGAAGCCTTCGGCCGCGTGCTCGCCGCCGGCGGCAGCCTGCTCGCACGCCACGGCAGTGTGCGCTCCGTGGCGGTCGCCAACGACGACGGCGTCTTGCTCGCCGTCCCCGTCTCGGAGCGTTGGGTCGCGGTGCGCGGCTCGGCGGACATGAATCTCGGTGCGGTCTACGCGGCGCTCACGGCGCTGGAGGAGGAACGATGAACAGGGGCACGCTTCCGCTCGTGCGCTGGCTGCTGATCGCAGCTGTGCTGATCGGCGTCGCGATGGCGCAACAAGACGACGCCTACCTCGATCGCTACGACCTGGCGATCGACAACCTCCAGCGCTCCGTGGAGGCCCTGCCGACCGACGCCATCCTGGCCCGAGAGGAGATCGACCGCGCCTTCAGCGCGCTCCTCACCCTCTCGCGCGAGGCAGCGGCCGGCCCGTTGGCGACGGCCCTGGAACGGGTCGTCGAACGCGCCCGGACCGCCATCGGCAACGCCAGCGTCGACGACCTCGCCGTGCAGGTGGCGGTGCTCGAGGGCGGCTTCCAGCGCCTCGTGTTCGACGCTGCCCTGCGTTCGGCCGCCGAGGGCGACCTCGACCAGGCGCGAGCTCGCCTCGGTCGCCTGGCAACCGACCTCGGCATGGCGCCGGCCGACCAGGCCTTGCTCGCCGACACCGAACAGGCCGCCGGCGCGTTGCGCTTCGACTTCGAGGCGGGTGTGGCCGACGTGATCGCCACGCGTCTCGCCGTCGCTCAGGAGCTGGCCGAGACCAACGTCGGCGGCGCGTACCGCTCGCTGGCACGCGCCTACGGCGCGTTCTTGCTCGTGCAAGACTCGCCGCGCACGAGTGCGGCGCTCAACCAGGGTTTCGTCGACGCCGCCCAGGCGCTCGTCGACGAGCGGACCGACGACGTCGTCGCGTCGATCGCCGTGGCGAGAGAGCAGATCGCAGCCCTCGGACAGGCTGCACGCGCCCGCCAGACGGCCACGGCGACGCCGCCGGCAAGCGCCGTACCGAGCGATCTCCCCAGCCCCGCGACGCCGCCAGTGAGCGA
>PWQI01000069.1 GCA_003556805.1 Trueperaceae bacterium
CTCGGGCTCGCCCTCATCGCGGAAGGGATCGAGACCGAAGCCCAACGCCGTGCGCTGATCGGCCGCAGCGTCGAGGAGGGCCAGGGCTACCTGTTCGCGCGTCCGGTGACGTTCGAGGCGATCCGCACGCGTCACCGAGACGGCGGCGGCGCCTCGTCGTTGGGATAGCGCACGCCGAGCTGTGCACGCGCGTCGTCGAAGCACCGCATGAACGCCAGCGTGTCGCGAAGCGGCATGGTGGCGCTCTCGAGTTCGCCGCGCTGGATGCAGCGCGTCACCTCACGCAGCTGGTACGTGTACCCGGGGGCGGGCGTGGCAGCGCGGACCTCCCTCGTGTCGTCGCCGCGGGTCAGCGTGAAACCGGTGGGGTTCGGCAACGAACCCAACGTCCGCACGACACCGGCATCACCGCCGATGGTGGCCGACCGCGTGTGGGCGCTCGTGAACGAGACGGTCACCTGCGCGCGACCACCGCCTGGGTACCCGACGTCGAGTGTGGAAAGCGCGTCGACCCCGTTCTCGGCGAGCACGCCGCGGGCAGCGATCGCACTCGGGAGACCGAACGCAACGGTGGTCCAGGTGAGCGGGTACACAGCGAGGTCGAGCAGCGCGCCGCCGCCGGCATCGCGCGCCCACAGGCGCGAGTCGGGGTCGAAGGTCGCGCGCATGCCGAGGTCGGCTTGCGCCCACCGCGGCGTGCCGATGGCGCCTTCGACGACATGGTCGACGAAGGCCTGGTAGACGGGCAGGAAACGCGTCCAGACGGCCTCCATCAGGAACCGTCCACGAGCGCGCGCGAGCGCCGCAAGGTCTGCGGCTTCGGCGGCCGTGACGGCGAACGCCTTCTCGATCAACACGTGCTTGCCCGCCTCGAGCAACGTGCGGGCGAGGGCGTGGTGCTGGCCGTGCGGCGTCGCGAGGTAGACGACGTCGACCGCGCCGTCGGCCGCGAGCTGCTCGACGCCGCTTCCGCTCGCGTCGTCGTGGTAGGCGACGCTGGCACCGTGCTCACGGGCGAACGCGTCGGCGCGCTCCGCGTCACGCGAACTCACGGCGTGGAGTTCGGCGTCCTCGAGTGCACGCAGCTGTGCGGTGACCACGTGAGCGATGTGCCCGGTCGAGACGACGCCCCAGCGAAGCGTCTCACCGGTGGCCAGCCGCGGGTCCGGGGCACCTGGCTCGCTCGTGGATGGGCGGGCGACGAAGCGTGTCGGCATGGTTGATGATGGCATGGGCGCGTCGTGGACGCGGACACCTGGGTCGCGTTCGTGCGGCTGTCGCCGCACCCGGGGACGGACGACGTGCCGTCAGGGGCCGTCAGGCCTCCCGCGCTGCGAGCTCCTCTCGCCAGGCGGCCGCTCCGGCCTCGTCGAGCGCGCGGAACTGCTCGTCGTCGAGCTCGACCCCCGCCGCAGCGGTGTTCTGCTCGAGGTGTGCGACGCGGCTCGTGCCCGGGATCGGCAGCATCACCGGGCTCTTGCGCAACAGCCATGCGAGCGCGACCTGGCCGTGGGTCGCGCCGGTCTCGTCGGCCACCCGGTCGAGCAGGCCACCGGGCCGGGCGAGCGTGCCGGCCGCGAGCGGGTACCACGGGATGAACCCGATCCCGCGCGCCTCGCACAACGCCACGACGTCCTCGCTGTCGCGCCTGGCGAGGTGGTAGAGGTTCTGGACGGTGGCGACCTGCAGCACCTCGAGCGCGGCCTCGACCTCCTCGACGCTCACCTGGCTCAGGCCCACGTGGCGGATGAGGCCCTCGCGCTGCATCTCCGCCAAGACGCCGAACTGCTCGTCACGCGGCACGGCGGCGTCGATCCGGTGGAGCTGCCACAGGTCGATGCGCTCGAGACCGAGCCGGCGCAGGCTCATGAGCACGCACTGCCGCAGGTACTCGGGGCGACCGAGCGGCTTCCAGACGTCGGGACCGTGGCGGGTGAGGCCGCCCTTGGTGGCGACGAGCAGGCCGCGGTACGGGTGGAGCACCTCGCGGATCAGGTCTTCGCTGACGAACGGGCCGTAGCTGTCGGCGGTGTCGACGAGATCGACGCCGAGGTCCGGCAAGCGCGCCAGGACGCGGCGCGCCTCGCTGGGATCGGTGGGGTCGCCCCAGATGCCTGGACCGGTGATCCGCATGGCGCCGAAGCCGAGGCGGTGGACGGTGAGGTCGCCGCCGATGGCGAAGGTGCCGCTGGCGTGCGCGGTGGGATTGGTCATGATGGCTCTCCTCTTCTTCCCCATCGTGACCCGGGGCGGCGCGATGGGTCACGATGGGCCCGTCGCCTCCGGCGGCGGGAACCGAGGTGAGGTCGTGCCCGACTGGGAACATCCGGACACGGTGGCGTTCTTCCGCGATCGCGAAGCCGACCGCCGGCTGACGGAGATCGTCGACTCCGGCGCGGTACGCCCGCCGACGCCGGCGCTGGACGTCGGCTGCGCAGCGGGCCGCAACGCCGTGTACCTGGCCGAGCACGGCTTCCCGGGCGTCGCCGTGGACGCCAGCGCTGCGATGGCGGCCGCGACGCGCGAGCGGCTCGAGCCCTTCGCAGCGTCCGCACCGTGGACGGTCCTGCACCGACCGATGACCGAACTCGACGACCTCACCGACGCCTCGTTCGGTCTGGTGTTGGCGCTCGGCGTCCTCCAGAACGCACCCGACGACGTGACGTTCGCGCTCGTGCTGGACCATCTCGCCCGGCTGGCGCGCCCCGGCGCACGCGTGCTCATCCAGAACTTCGGACCCGACTCGCTCCCGCATGGCGAGCCACTGCAGCGCGTGCCCGGTAGCGCGCACGTGTGGAGCGGCTTCGACCAAGCCGACGCGAGCCGCGCCTACACGCTCCCCGGTCCGGACGCCCTCGATGCTCTGGTGACCGAGCGCGGTATGGACCTCGTGGCGCCCACGCGCGTGGTGTGGAAGGAGATGAAGGGCGGACGGCGCACCACCATCATCGGCGACTACCGCAAGCGCTCGACGTGACGAGGGCGCGCGGGGCGGCACGCGAGCATCGGCGCGATGTCACGGAGCGTGGTCGGTGCCGATGCCCCAGCACAGCGGATCCGCCGGATCGAGCACGAGCGTGGCCTCGCCCGTGACGAAGGCGCGCCCGGTGATCGCGGGCCACACGCGGCCGTGCTCGGAACGCTCGATCACACCCTCGAACACGGACCCGACCACGCTCTCCTGGCGCCAGGCGCGCCCGACCGCGAGCCGTCCGGCGGCGTGGTGACAGGCGAGCGCGGCGCTGGTACCGGTGCCGCACGGTGAGCGGTCGTAGGCCTTGCCGGGACAGAGCACGAAGCTGCGCGCATCGGCGTCGGCGCTCGGGCCGGTGAGTTCGACGTGGTCGATCTCGGCACCGTCGGCGCCGGTGACGCCGGCGCTGGCGAGGGCGCAACGGATCGCCCAGGCCTCGTCGGTCAGGCGCGCGACGTTCGCGACCGTCAGGTCGCGACGGTGCTGATCGTGCACCAGGAAGAACCAGTTGCCACCCCATGCGACGTCGCCCACGACGCGTCCGAGGCCGGGAACGTCGAGCTCGACGCCGGCGGCGTGCCGGTAGCTGGCGACGTTCCGGACGGTGGTCCGACCGTCCGCGAGCAGCTCGGCCTCGACCGCGCCGACGGGCGTGTCGACGCGATGACGCCCCGGGGCGATGCGCCCGAGGTACGCGAGCGTGGTCAAGAGGCCCATCGTGCCGTGACCGCACATCCCGAGGGTGCCGACGTTGTTGAAGAAGACCACGCCGGTGCATGCCGTGGGATCGTCCGGTGGCACGAGCAACGCGCCGACCATCGCATCGTGACCACGCGGCTCACGTACCACCGCGTCGCGCAGGGCGGCGTGCTCGGCGTCGAAACGCTCACGCCGCGTCGCGAGGGGACCGTCGCCGAGGTCGGGCCAACCCGTGACGACGACACGAGTCGGCTCGCCACCGGTGTGCGAGTCGATCACGTGTAGGCGGGTGGTGGCCGTCGTCGGCACGCGCTGCTCCCTCCTGGCTGCGTAACACCGTGAGCGTACCGGAGCGGAGAGCATGCGGTGCCGATCGCATCGTCAGAGCACGAACGGCACGAACACCCGTGTCTCCTCCCGATAGGCGTCGTAGTCGGCGAAGCGCGCACGCAACGAGCGTTCTTCGAACCTGCGCTTGGCGTCGAAGAACACCATGGCGACCAGCGTCAGCAGCGCGACGGCCACTGAGCCGCTCGCCACCGTCCAGCCGACGACAGCGAGCAGCACGCCGCCGTAGATCGGGTGGCGTGCAAATCGGTAGGGCCCCACCGTGACGAGCGAGGCGCGTTCGCGCGGCTCGGGGAACGGGGTGAGGTTGCGACCCAGGGCGACGCCCGAGGCGACGCCGAGCGCTGCGCCGAGCACGACGAGCCCCCAGCCGATGACGACGCCCCACGCACCCGGCTCCCACCCCACCGGCCAGGCACGCGGCAGCGTCGCGAACGCCACGAACAGCAGGACCTGCGCCGCCACGAACGCGCGGGCAACCGGCGAAGCCCTCACGACAGCCACGCTGCTCGCTGCTGGGCCGTGAGGTTGCCGCCGCAGACGATCGTCGCGACGCGCCGCCCGCGTCCCAGATCGGGGTCGTGCAGGAGCGCGGCCAAGCCGATCGCACCGGCCGGCTCGACGACGAGTCCGGCGTGCTCGTGCAGCGCGCGCATCGCCTTCACGATGGCGTCATCAGGCACTAGGAACATGTCGTCGACCAGGCCCTCGAGGTCGCTCAACGCCTCCGGCACGGGCTCGCGGACCGCGACGCCGTCGGCGATGGTGTCGACGCCCGGCGTCCTGACGAGGTACCCGCGACGAAGCGACTCGACCATGGCCGGTGCGCCGGCGGCCGACACCGCGACGACTCGCAGGTCTGGTGCCAGCGCCCGGGCCACCGTACCGACGCCCGCGAGCAGCGCACCGTTGCCGAGCGGCACCAGCAACATGTCGAGATAGGGGGTGCTGCGCACCAGTTCGAGCGCCAGCGTGCCGGCGCCCTCACTGATCGCCGGCTCGCGACCGTCCTCGACGTACCGCGTGCCCACAGCCGCCGCGTGGGAGCGCGCCGCGTCCTTGGCCGCGTCGAAGTCGTCGCCTGCCTGCACGACCTCGGCACCGAGGGCACGCATGCGTTCGAGCTTGAGGGGGTTGGC
>PWQI01000014.1 GCA_003556805.1 Trueperaceae bacterium
TGGCGACGGCGCTCACGGGCCTGGACGCACACCTGGTGGAGGTGCGCTGCCGACCCGAGACGGCCACGCTGCGCCTGCGCGCGCGCGAACCGGACCGCCCCTCGGGGCACACCGAGGCGTACTACTCGGCGACGTACGAGAACGAGCGTTACGACCTGCGGCTCGACACCGACGCCACCTCGAGCGAGGCGTGCGCCGACGCGCTCGTACGGCACCTGCGCTCGGGCGTCGCGCCGACGGCGCTGGCGGCGATCCGGGCCGCCACAGTGCGACACGGAGCCTGACGCGAACCCCGTGCTACCGTCCGTCATGGACGTCCATCACACACGGCATCGCTGGACGCGCCGAGCGGCCCACACTGCGGCCGCGGCCGCGCTGGCACTCATCCTCGCCGCGTGCGCTCCGGGCACGGGCGTGTTCGACGCCCGGGTCACCCTCGACGTGACCCCCGTCGTCGGCGCCGGCTTCCTCGTCGTGACCGTGCCGGCCGAGCGCCCCGCGGGCGGCATCATGGTGCGGCGCAGCGACGCGCCGAGCTTCCGCATCCCGCCGGGCCACTACCCGCCGCGCGGCCAGTGCCGCATCTGGGTCCCGAACCGGCCGCCGGGGCAGCAGTCGCCGCCCGGTGCCTGCTCCGACCTCGAGCGCCAGGTCCCGGCTGGGGCGTACCTCGTCTACGGTTGAGCCCACAGCGCAGACGTGATTGCGTCTCGACGATCGGCACAGAGGAGGCAGCCATGACCACCGAAGCCACGGGTGACGTGATGGAGCGCTACTGGGACGGCGACGACCCGAGCGCCATCGCCGACGACGCTGTCTACACGTTCATGCCGACGGGCGAGCGCTTCGTCGGCCCGGACGCGATCCTCGCCATGATGCACCGCTTCTACGGTGAGACGCTGGCGGTGACGCCCGAGGGCGTCGAGCGTCAGGTCGGCGACGGCTGGGCCGTGCTTGAGTCCACCCTGGTGGGCACACACGTCGGCACGCTCGCCGGCGTCGAGGCGACCGGCGCGAAGGTGCGCGTGCCGATGTGCGTGGTCTACCGCGTGTCCGACGGCGCCATCCGCTCGGCCAACGTGTACTTCATGCTCAACGTTGCGCTCGAGCAGATCCGCGACGCCTGATCGAGACCCGATCAGCACCACGAGGTCGGCACGCGCGTACCTGCTTCAAGGAACGCGGAGTTCGGCGGTGTCGAGGACCAGGTGGAGCTGCTCGAGGAGCCGTGTCGCGTCCTCGAGCTCGCGCTTCGCGTCTGCGAGCGCGTCGTGGTCTGCTTCCTCGCCGAGCTCGACGAGGCGTTGCTCCGCGAACTCGATCCGCACGCCGAGTTCGAAGGCAAGCTCGCGGATGGTGACGAGCTCCGAAGACGTCATGATACCGGTCGCGCCCATGCCGGGATCGCCCGGTACGCCAGGACCGACGAGCGCCCAGTCGGCGCTCACGACGAGCGACTCGAGCGGCACGTCGTCGATCGGGGTACCCGCCAGGAAGATCGTGTGGATACGTCCGGGTGCGTGATCGATGCCCTCGACCTCGGAGATGGTGGCGTCCGCCCCCTCGGCGCGCATCTCGAACGTCCCTACCTCCGGAACGATGTCGATGAAGGTGGACACGTCGAGGTACGACACGCTTGCGAGGACCTCGGTGGTGTCACCGTGGACGTGCACGAACTCGAGGGTGTCGGTCCCTGGTGCCGCGTGCACGACTCGCAAGGCCGCGCCGCGCGGTCCGACGCCGGCCACGCCGACGTCATCCAGGACGACCGCGCGCAGGGCGAGCTCGGGACGATCGGGCGTGAAGAGGTCCTGCAGCCACGCGAGGAAGCCGTCGTCGGCCTCCTCGGCCTCGGTCTCGTCGAGCGCGAGGCCGAGGAGCGCGACGGTGTAGTAGCCGCCGCGCATCGCCTGCACCTGTTCGGCGAGAACGATGGGGTCGTCGTCGAGCGCCGCCGCTACGAGGGTGATGTCGAAGCTGCCCTCGCGAACCGGGCGATACTCGGTCGTCTCGAGGTAGTCCAGTTCGACGGCGTGTCGCTCTGCGGCACCCCCGTCTGCGGTGGACAGAGCGACCTCGACGGTGCCGGCGTTCGGCGACACATGCACGAAACGGACCATGGCTTCGTCGAACACGGGCAGGGGCGTGTCCGGCGACGGTGCGGGCGGCTCTGCCTGTTGAGCGTGTGTGCCCCCGAGGAACAGCAGCGTGGCAGCCAGGATCGTGGAGAAGAGACGTGTCATGGAAGATGCTCCTTCCTGAGGTGGGCACGGTCACGCCGACCAACACGCTGGAGCGTCTTGCGGACGTGCGTTCCCGTGCGCCCGGGGCGAGCGTTCAGCATGCGAAACATGCTCAGGAACAACCGTATGATGCCCACCATCGGGCCGGCTCCGTGTCGCCCAGGCATCGTGTCGGCGCAGCGCCAGTCGCGGTGCGTACCTCTCGCACGAACGCATCTCGGGCGCATCTCGTGAGGGCATTGTCGGCGCTGCGCGTCGCCTGGCGACGATCGAGCCAGGACCGGCCGTCACGACGGGATATATACCCCAATGGGATATGTGCTACCGTCCGTTCCAGTTGAAGGAGGTCATAGCATGTCGCTGCTCACCGACGACGTCAAGAACAAGGTCCGACCCCTGCTCGCCGAGCTCGTACACGAGGTCGAGCTCAAGGTCTACACCGGTAGCTCCCTGGTCATCCCCGGCCAAGACCAGCCCGGCCACCAGCGCGAGACGCTCGCCATGCTGCGGGACCTCGCCGAACTGAGCGACAAGCTCACCGTCACCGAGACGCCGATCGCTGGCGACGACGAGGCCAAGGCCGCAGGCATCACGCGCGCCCCCACCACGGTCTTCCGGCGCAAGGGCGAGACGCGCACCAACCTGCGCTTCCTCGGGTTGCCGAGCGGCTACGAGTTCACGACGTTGCTCGAGGTCATCCGCATGGTCGGCACGGACCAGGCGTTCGACGACCAGGTCGGCGAACTGAGCGATCCCGTGCTGCTCCAGACCTTCGTCACCCCCACCTGCCCCCACTGCCCGCGCTCGGTGCTCACCACCTACGCATTGGCGCTCGGCAACGAGCGCATCGTCGCCGAGGGCGTCGAGGCCACCGAGTTCCCGACCCTCAGCCAGCGCTACCGCATCGCCGGCGTTCCCGACACCATCATCGGCGGCGCCCCCAGCAAGCGCGTGCTCGGAGCCCAGCCTCTGCAGCAGTTCGTCGAGGCCATCCGCTCAGCGGTGGCAGTCGCGGCCTGAGCAGGGCCGTTCAGTTCGCGCAGGACAGGGAACTCGCTTCGATGCACGCGCGACCGTGGCGTGTCCTCATCCACCGCTGCTAGCGTGATGCCGAGGTGTGAACCATGAAGCGTCCCTGGCTCCTGTTGACCGTCCCCCTGCTGCTCCTCGTCGCCGCCGCCTGCGCACCAGCACCGCGCGTGGTCCCGGCCGCCGACCCCGTCTTCTTCGCCGCCGCGCCCATCGACGTGGCCGGCAGCGTCATCCAGGCGATCTCGACCTCGCCCGGCCTCGACGACTCCACCGGCTGGATCATCACCCAGGCCGACACGCAGGGCGGCTTCATCCGTGCCGAGACCGAGGTCAGCGTCCCCGGTGGCTTCTTCCGCCGCATGACCACGCGCAACGAGTTCGTGAGCGTCGTGGTCGCGACCGCCGGCGACAACCGTTCGCAGGTCGTGATCCAGCACACCGCCGGTGCGACCGACCTCGCCGAGCGCGTCATGCGCGAGCTGCGGGCGCGCTACGGCTTGAACTGACCGAACCGCTCGGTACCCCCGAGGTACCTCGACCTCGCGCCACGCGCTCGCGCCGTGTCCTTGACACGGCGCGAGCGCGTGGCGCATCCTGCCCCATCGCCGAGCACGAGCGTATCGCTCGATCGCAACGCACGAGAGGCAGGGCCCATGACCATCGCTCGCCGCGCCTTCGACGACAGCGACCACCCGACCGTCCGCGCCGTCGACGCCCTGGACGACCTCGTGCTCCGCAACGTACCCGGTGGCATCATGGCCCGCCGCCTCGCCCCCGAGGTCCACGCGGCGCTCAGCCGAGCTGGCGTGTACCGGATGCTCATCCCACGGGAAGCCGGCGGCGACGACCTCCCCTACCCATTGGCGCTGCGCGTGGTCGAGCGGTTGGCCCGCGCCGACGGCTCGGTCGCCTGGTGCGCCATCATCGGCGCAGCGTCGAGTTCGTTCGGCATCGGCCTGCCGCCAGGCGTCGCCGAGGCGACGCTGTGGCGGGATCCGAACGCCGGCACCGCCTCGATGTTCGCGCCGAACGGACGCGCGACGCCCGTCGACGGTGGGTTCCGCATCAACGGGCGGTGGCCGTTCTCGAGCGGCTGCACCGACGCCGCCTGGTTCGTCGCGAAGTGCGTCATCGAACCCGGCAGCGCGGAGCCGGACGCTGGCGTCGGGTCGCCCCCAACGCACCGGATGGCCACCATGCCGATGCGCGAACTGGACATCCACGAGACGTGGTGCGCCACGGGCCTGCGCGCGACGGGCAGCCACGACGTCGAGGCGAGCGACGTGTTCGTACCGGCCGAGCGCATGTTCGAGCTCGGCCGACCGGATCCGCGCCGAAAGGGACCGCTCACACGGTTCCCGTTCATGGCGTTGCTGGCGTCGAGCCTCGCGGCCGTATCGGTCGGCCTGGCTGCATCGGCGACCGACACCCTCACGACCGCCCTCGCACGGCGGGCCGAGCGTCTCGACCGCGGCGTCGACGACCTCCTCGGCAGCGCGATGCTCGAGCTCGCCCAGATCGAGGCCGCCGCGCGCTCCACCCGAACGGCGTACTTCACCAGCCTCGACACCCTCTGGGACGCGGTCGTCGCAGGCGAGGACGACCTCGCCGCCGGCTCACTCGAGCTGCAGCTCGTATCGCGCCACGCCGCCACGCAAGCAGCAGACGTCGCCACGCGCGCGCACCGGCTCGGTGGCGCCGCCGCGTTGCACGAGGAACACCCGCTGCAACGCGCGGCGCGCGACGCCCAGGCCGTGGTGCAGCACGGACTCTTCGGCCTCGGGCAGCACGAGGCGCTCGGAAGGGCGCTGGTGTCGAGCCGCATGGCGCCGCGCGCC
Organism: Trueperaceae bacterium; assembly: GCA_003556805.1. Classification (GTDB taxonomy): domain Bacteria; phylum Deinococcota; class Deinococci; order Deinococcales; family Trueperaceae; genus CSSed10-48. The sequence goes on from PWQI01000014.1 coordinate 5,114, forward strand.
GCGACGCAAGCGTGATCCGAGAGCACGAA
>PWQI01000266.1 GCA_003556805.1 Trueperaceae bacterium
CGAAGGCGAACCCATGGAACTGGGTCCCATGGGCATGGTCTACACGCAACACATCTGGATCACCGAGCCCGAGTCGGTCGTGCCCGGCGCCGAGCCGACGTTCGTGCCGCTCACGCTCGAGTCGCTCACCGCGGTCAACCCCGCGCTCGCGGGCTACCAGCAGCTGTCGGAGTACGTCCCGCACATGGGCTACCACCACGGGATGATGGGCCCGGGCCTCGTGCTCGCCGTGTCGCCCGAGGGTGAGATCAACGCGTTCGAGCTGATCTTCCCGGCCGACCAGGGTCACTTCCCATGGTTCGATCAGCCCGAAGGCGAGCCGATGGAGATGGGTCCCATGGGCTTGGTGTACACGCAGCACGTGTACGTCGTCGATCCGATGTCGCTGCCCTGAACCACCGATGTCGGCCCGCGACGAGAGTCGCGGAGCACCGCAGCGAGGAGCGGCCCGTTCGGGCCGCTCCTCGCGTCCATCGGTAGCAGCCAGCCTGTGGAAGAACCCGCTCGCCGCCGGCTTCGGCCTATCGGCTCGACGCCCTGTCCACCGCACCGCGCCACCGCGTCACCGCGTCACTGCAGCGAGTGCACGAACGCCAACACGGTCTCCGCCGCCTGCCGCTGCTGCTCCTCGCGGTCGATGCTCGCCACCCCGTCGCCCGCCTGCGGACCGTAGTGGCCGAAGCCGGCGTGGTTCCCACCCTCGATCACGATCAGCTCCGTGCCGGGCGGAAGGCGCACCATCGAGGCCTCGAACCCCTCCGGCTGCGTCAGGCCGTTCTCGGTCCCGTACGTCGACACGGCCCTGATCGCCAGGGCGGAGAGGTCGGTCGACTCGGCCGGGTACGACGCCAACAGCGCGATGCCGTCGATGGCAGCCGGGTCGCCCTTCACGAACTCGGCCGCCATCGCGCCGCCCAGCGAGTGCCCACCGATCACCCACGTGTCGACCTGCGGGAACGCGCCGATCACCGCGGCCGCGCGGCCGATGCCGAACACGGCCAGGTCGAGCGGCATCGGCACGATCACCGCGAGCACGCCGCCGTCCGCGAGCCGCTGCATCAACGGCGCGTAGGCCGCGGCGTCGACCAGGCCGCCGGGATAGAACACGAAGCCCGCACTCGGCTCAGCGTCTGGTGCGAAGACGTACCAGCCCTGCGTTCGCTCGGCGCGCTCGGCGACCGCCAACGCATCGGGGAAGGCCGCGTACCGCGCCACACGCGTCCAGCCGTAGAACCCCGCCGCGACGAGCACGACCAGCGACAGGGCGATGATCCCGGTGAGCTTGACGCGCCTGCTCATCGGCGCCTCGCCTGCACGTCCGATCCCGATCGTCTGCACCCTCGAGCGTCACGGCACATGGTGCCCTCTGGCCGCCACGAGCAGCGTCCGGAGCGCCTGCGCGCGGGTCTCGAGGGCCTCGACGGAGCGCAGCTTCACGTGCCGCAGCACCTTCCCGCTCCCCTCGAGCACGCCGTCGGGGTCGGGAAGGTCGACGCCCTGCATGAAGAACAGCGACACCCAGCCCTTGTGCACTTGGAGCGCCGCCATCCCCCAGCCGCCGTACCCGTACTGACGCGCACCGTAGCCGACCGAGCCATCGACCAGGTCGGCCTCGAAGCGGACGTCGGGGACCGCTTCGAGGACCAGTGCGTGGGTGGCCAGATAGAGCGCCTCGTGCTGGGGCTGCAGGCGCGCGACCAACTCGCGCAGCTCGTCGTTCGAGGGCATCGCCGTGTGAGGGTGTTGCTTGCCGGTCGCCATGCAGGTCACGATAGCCGCTCACGCGGCGGGTCGCTCAACCGACGACTGACGCCACCCACACCGCCACGGTGCCGAGCGCGAGCGCGATCCACGTCGGGTGCAACGCCTCGAGCACGCGCAGGCCCGCGAACGCGATCATCGGGAAGGAGGGGAGCAGGGCGTCGGCGAGGTCCCGCTCCTCGCCGACCTTGTCGCTCACCTGCTCCCAGACGTCCTCGGTGATGCGCGAGGCTTGCGTGAAGCACGCCTGGATCCGCCCGAGCGGTGTCGTGTGCCGTCGCGGGTCGCCCGATCGGGTTTCGGCCTCCGCCAGATTGGGCGCCAGGCGGCCGTCTCGGCGCGGCTCGCCCCGCTACCGTGGCGCCATGCGCCCAATCGTGCTCGCTCTCACCATCCTCGTGCTCACCGCCTGCGTCCCCACGGTCGACGGCGTCGGCGACGACGCCATCATCCCTGGCGCCCGCGTCGCATCGGCCCCGTTCGGAGCCTTCACGACCGGTTACGAGGTGCTCGGCAGCGGTCCGCCCGTCGTGATGGTGCATGGCATCGGCGGTGGCTCGAGCGTCTTCCAGTACCGCCTCAACGCCCCCGCCGTAGCGGCGGCCGGTTATCGCGTCTACGCCCTCGACCTGCTCGGCTTCGGCCGTTCGTCGCGCCCCGAGCAGCGCAGCACCCAAGACGACCTGGTCGCTCAGGTGACCTCGTTCCTGAAGGACGTGGTCGGTGAGCCGGCGGTCCTCGTCGCGAACGGCCTGTCGGCCGCGCACGCCATCCGCATCGCCGCCGAGCGACCGGAGCTCGTGACCGGTCTGGTGCTGATCGCGCCCACCGGTTACCGGAGCCTGAACCGGCCCCAGGACGCCGCGCGCGAACGCACCTTCGACGTCCTCGCCAATCCGGTCGTGAGCGAGTTGGCGACGGGCTTCCTGGTCGACGAGGGCTCACAGCGCTTCTTCCTGCTCGACGCCTACGCTTCGCGCGACAGCCTCACCGACGAGGTACTCGCTGTGTACGACCGCAACCTTAGGTTGGAGGGGGCGCGCTGGATCGTGTTCTCGTTCATCAGCGGCAGCCTCGATCAGGACGTTAGCGAGCTGTGGCCCGCCACCACCCAGCCGGCGCTCCTCGTGTGGGGCACCACGGGCGGCTTCAGCTCGTTCGAGGACGCCGAGGACTTCGTCCTGGCCAGGCCGGACGCCCGGCTGGTGTTGCTGCGCGACGCAGCCTTGCTGCCGAACGAGGAGCGCAGCGCGGTCTTCAACGAAACGCTGATCGGCTTCCTGGTCGACGCTCGGCGGTGACCGAGGGCATTACCCGCGCCAAGAGCGCCAGCGTCTCCTCCCACACGGCCCAACCCGTCAGTCGCGCGGTCGCCGCGAGAGTGTCTGGGCGATCCGCTCGAGGGCATCGGCGCCACGCTCGTGCGCGCCCACGAACCTCGCAGCGAGAACGATCAGGTAGATGGCGACCCCGACTACGACGAGGGAGTACACCACGAAGAAGAAGACACCGCCGACGTCCATCATCGTTCGCTCCTCTGGGCAGCGCGCCACCGTGCACGGCGAGCTCGAGCGCCTCGTGTCGAGGCGGCAAGCGCTGGATCGACTCGCGCAGCGCGTCGACCGTGGGCATCGCCGGGTCTGGGTGGTTCCGTACCGCCGCCACGGAGCCCACGATAGACGGTTCGCAGCCGCACGGTTCGGTGGCGAGCAGAGGAGCGCCCCAGGCTGGACGCCCGGGGCGAAGCGGTGATCTCCTCCAGTGGCGACCCGGTGTCAGCCCTCCAGCGCCACCGTCACCGGCACGGGCTTGGTCAGCACGTCGAGGACGGGCGACGTGCGCTGCACGTAGGCGCACAGTTCCTCGACCTGCTCGCGCGGGGCGTCGGTGTCGACGCGGTAGCGCACGTCGATCCGCTCGAACCCGGGGCGCTGCCGATCGTCCAGACCGAGGAAGGGCCGTAGGTCGAGATCGCCCTCGAGCTCGAGGTCCATGGACCGCACGTCGATGCCGCGGGCGGCCGCGTTGTACACGAAACCCACGGTGAGACACGACGCTAGCGCGTGCAGCACGGTCTCCACGGCGTTCGGTGCGGTGTTCGTGCCCAGCAGCACAGGCGGTTCGTCGCTCTCGAGGACGAGGGGGCGCGAACGTGAGTCGTCTTCACGGCCCGCCCCATAGAACTCCTGGATCGCCGTCCGCGAACGAGCGCCACCCTGCCAAGCGCTCTCGGCACGGAAGCGGAAGCGCGACAGGCTCGGATCCTGCTCGATCGCCTCGATGGTCTCGACCAGGCGGGCGGTATCGACGCCATTGCGTTCGGTGGCGGTCATCGTCATGCGTGTCTCCTCTCCGGGGTGCGCGCTCCGGATCGGACGCGCCCCCAACACTGGAGACCGTGTCACGCCGACCCCTTCCGCCGGCCTACCGTCCCCCTACCGATCGTGTTCGCGGAGATGCGCTTGCAGGTCGACCCCGATCTTGAGCGCGATCAGCAGCACTAGGCTGAGCAGCGGTTGACCGAGGAACATGGCGAAGAAGCCGCCGCCGATGATCGTGACGTGGAGCACGATCACGCGGCCATACGGCTGCTGCATCAGCGCCAGCGGCGAGAGCGAGCGATCTTCTCCTTGGCCGAGGTAGTTGACCACGAACGACGTGCCGTGGCTGACGACGAGCGACAGGACCGCCAACGCGAAGCCGCCTGCGACGGCGCTCGCGACGGGACCGAACGGCTCGCCGATCATCGGGAGGCCGCCGGACAGTCCGGACGGCAGGCCCGAGCCCGGTCCAAACGAGAATGACCCGAAGGGACCCGGCCCTGGACCGAACAAGAGCCGCACGAACACGCCGTGCACGGCCCAGAACAGGCCGTAGTGGACGCTGAAGAAGAGTGCCGTTCCGGCTGCACCGAGCCGGTGGACCAGCGGTACGAGCGCGTCACTGTGCCCCGGCGCGGTCTCCGGGGTCGGGACGCGACTCGTCACGATCTTGAGGACGGTGAACCCCCCGATGATGCCGCTCTCGAGCCAGTAGAGGAGCATGAGGTCGGAGAGGCGCCAGCCGAACAGGAGCACGCCCGCTAGCGGTACCAGGTTGACGGCGACGAGCGCAGCGACCGCCCACGGATGAGAGCGCCTCGCTGAGGACGCTGCGGCGGTCGAGGTCATGGCGCCATCGTACGTCGCCGCCAGCCGTCACCTCATGCTACGCACCGGTGCGTTCGCGCCAACCGTGGCGACCCGCGCACCCCCCTCGACGACGGCGCGTTCGGGGTATCCGCCAAAGCGCGACGGAGGCCTGCGCGCAATGGTGCATGCCTTCGTTATGACCATGGTCACAGACTGTGGTCGTCTCATGA
>PWQI01000377.1 GCA_003556805.1 Trueperaceae bacterium
GGCGAGGCCCACCGTATCGCATGTCGCTGCTGCGAGGTGGAGGTGCTGGTCGCTCGGGGTGATGTCGGCGCGGCGCGCGAACTCCTGCGGGAGGTGCTGGAGTGGGCGACGCGTGCGGAGCTGGTGGCTGCGACGCTTGGTGCCCTGGTGAGCGCGGCGCGGCTCTTCCGGTCGGTGGGTGCGTCGGAGCGTGCGGATGCGTTGCTCCGCTACGTGCGTGATCACCGGCGGGCGACGTTCGAGGCGCGCTCGAGCGCCGCGTTCGAGCTCGGCGGCTGGACGCGCCTCCGTGGAACGGTGGTCGCCGACGTCTTCGGTACGGCGTCTGCCGAGGACGGCATCGCTGGTGTCGCAGGCGTGGCGTCGGAGGTCGCGGCTGCGCTGTGTGCTCGGCCACCGACGTAACGAACGCGGTGGCGCGCGGTGGTGGACGACAGGGCGCGGGGTGTGGACGGAGCGCGGGACCCGACCGTCGTGGTCGGGTCCCGCGCGTCGTGTCGTGCGTGTCGGCTTCGGGCGTCGGAGGTGACGGCGGCCCGTGTGCCGAGCCTCAGTACAGGCTGGCGTCCGGGCGGTCCATGCCGCTCACGTCGACCCCGAGGTCCTCGAGGGAGTCGTGCAGCAGTTGGATGATGTACTGCCCGTTGTGGGCGTACGAGCCCGTGTCCTTCTTGGCGTACTGGTAGTTGTAGGCGGCGCGCAGCAGGCGCGGCGTGAACTGGTTGTAGGCGTTGGGGCGCACGGCCTCTTCGGGTGAGATCTCGCCGTCGCCGTCGCCGTCGATGAAGAAGTAGGGGTGGCCGTCGTAGTAGCCGATGGCCGTGCCGATCTCGTCGCGCGCATGCGCTTGGATCGCGTCGTAGAGCATCTCCTGCAGGTTCTTGATGGCGTAGTAGGTGCCGATCGACAGGTCGCCGGTGCCGTCGAAGTCGCCGTCGAACCAGCGCAGGTCGCGGATGTCGGCGATCGTCGAAACGCCGGTGTGGCAGTCCGAGCAGGTGTTGACGACGTCGATGCGTCCGCTGTGCGCGTCGTGGCACTGCGTGCAGGTCATGACGTCCATGTCGTGCTCGAAGAAGCCGACGTAGTCCTGGCCGGCGTACTGGTAGCCACCGCGCGCCTCGTTGCCGAAGCGGGTCGCCGCCGACGAGAAGTAGTGGATGTTGACGAAGCCGAGGCGATCGTTGATCACGTCGTCGCCGGTGGCGCCGATGCGCTGGTTCACCGTGTCGCCCGAGGCGCGGCCCTGGTGGCACACCGCGCACATGTTGTCGCCCGAGGTGCCGAAGCTGAGGACTTCGCCGCTGGGGAAGGTGACGTTCTCGAGTTCGATCAGGCCGAACTCGACCTCGTCGGTGTGGCACGTGAGGCAGGCCATGCCCTGGCTCGGCTCGTGCGCGATCTGCACGCCGTGCTGGATGAAGAAGTCGAGGCCGGTGGCGGTGTGGCAGGTCGAGCACGCTGCGGGTACGACGCCTGCGCCGTCCCAGTAGCGCCACGACTGCGAGGTGCCGTCGAAGTGACCCGGCGGGTTGCGGTGCAACCGCTCGATGACGCCGTAGTCGGCGACCTGCACGGCGGAGCGCAACTGGCGCATGTCGCTGACCTGCAGCAGGCCGCTCGGCCGCGTCGCGCTGGCGAGGAGCGTCGAGGTGGAGGCGTCGAGCCCGTAGGTGCCGGTGGCCGCCAGGGCGACGTCATCGCCGGGGCGGGTGATGCCGGCCATCACGTTCGCGTCGAGCGCGCCCGCGAGGTCCTCGAGCGAGTCGTAGATCAGCTGGATCGTGTAGGTCGGGTTGTGCGTGTAGGCGCCCGGGTCCTTCTTGGTGACCTGGTAGTTGTAGGTCGCCGCCAGCAGGCGCGGGGTGAACGAGGCGTAGGCGTTGCCGCGGTTCCACTCGTCGGCCGAGATCACGCCGTCGCCGTCGAGGTCGTTGAACCAGTAGGGGTGCCCGTCGGCGTAGCCGATCGGCGCGCCGAGCACGTCGCTGGCGTAGGCCTGGATCATGTCGAAGAGCAGCGAGCGGAGGTTGTAGATCTCGTAGTAGATGCCGGTGGTGACGTCGCCGTCGCCGTCGTAGTCGGTGAGCGAGCCGGGCATCCGGATGTCGCGCAGGTCGGCGAGCGTCTCGACGCCGGTGTGGCACGTGGCGCAGGTGACGACGTCGATCTGCAGGCTGTGCGGGTCGTGGCACGACTGACAGGTGGCGTACCCCTGGACGTGCTCGAAGCGCGGCTCGTAGCGCTTGCCGGGGTACTGGAACCCACCGTGCGCCTCGCTGCCGTAGAGGGTGGCTGCGGCGGCGTAGTAGTGGATGTTGAGGAAGCCCTGAGCGTCCATGATGGCGTCGTGATCGACGCCGGAGCGCTCGATCGCGGCCGCGACCGAGACGCCGCTCTGGCGGCCCTGGTGGCACTCCATGCAGACGGCCTCGCGACCGAGCCCGGTGAGCATGTCGCCCGAGGGCATCAGCACCTCGGTCTGCGCGACGCTGACGTCGTTGTGGCACGTCACGCAGGTGACGACGCCAGGGTGCGCCGGTTCGCTGACGACGCCCGCCTCGGAGCCGTCGAGGCCGAGGAAGTCGTGGTAGCCGTGGCCGCTGTGGCACTTCGCGCACGATATGGGCACGACGGCCGGGTCGTTGCCGCTCCAGTTGGTGAACGAGCGGGAGGTCACGTCGGCGTGCGGGCTGCCCACCCACTCCTGGAAGAACGGGATGCGGAAGTTGTCGAACCCGAACGGGATCCGCTCGGCTTGTGCGCTGACCGTGGTCGAGAGGCCCGGCGCCTGTGACGTCCCGTCCACAGCGATCATCGCGACGAACAGCCCGATCACGAACAGCGCTGGGATGAACGCTCGGTACTTCATGCCGCTACCTCCGAAGATGCCGACCGCGCGGTTGCGTCGTGAACGGGCCCCGGCAGCCAAATCACATCGATGTCGGTGAGTGTAGCATGAGTCACGAATGGGGGTGACGTGAGAACGTTCTTGGAGAAAGATGTCCAGGTTTAACGGTGGGTTGCGTGCGTCGTCACGTTCGCGCCGCCCCTATGGATCGCCACGCGGATCACATCAACAGGCTCACATCAGAACGCCATGCGCACGAGCCGGGCCATCTCGCCGCCGCTCAAGAGCCTGAGCAGATTGACGGGCCGCTTGTGCTGCTCTGCCATCGCCTCGACCCGATCGAACATCGTCGCCAGCGTCGCCCGTGGGATCGTGAGCGGCGGCGTGAAGCGCACGATGCCCTCGGCGTTCTCCGAGTAGCAGGCGTGCACGCCAGCGCGATGCAGCGCGGCGATGCCCAAGAACGCCGACAGCTGCGGCACCAGCGCCGGATCGATCGGCAGCAACCGCCCCGGCAACACGGGCTTGATCGTGATCGCGAACAGCATGCCCGCCGCGCGCACGTCGCCGATCAGCTGCGGGTGCGCATCCCGGATGGCGCGCAGCCGCTCCAGACCGTAGGCGCCGTCGTCCCGGGCCTTCTTCACGAGCCCTTCGTCGTTGATGAGCTCCAGCGAACGCAGCGCGATGGCACAGGCGAGGGCCCCGCCGCCGAACGTGTTGGAGTGTAGCTTCGACTTCACGCCCGACAGCATGGCGCGGTAGATCGAGCGCCGCGCGATGACCGCGCCGATCGGGACGATGCCACCGCCGAGCGGCTTGGCGAGCGTGATGATGTCGGGATCGAGCCCGGCCGAGACGCTCGCGAACCAGTGTCCGGTGCGCCCGAGTCCGGACTGGATCTCGTCGGCGACCACGATGATGCCGTGCTCCTGGGCCAGCGCGCCGAGGGCTCGCAGGTAACCGGGTGGCGGCGCGATCACACCCGCCTCGCCTTGGATTGGCTCCACCACGATCGCCTGGACCTTGTCCGGGCCGATCTCGCGCACGGCGCTCGCGAGCATGTCGATGTCGCCGAACGGGATCGTCCGCACCGGTCCGAGCAAGGGCCGGAACGGTGCTTGGTACTCCTCGTTCGGGGTCAACGACAGCGCGCCGAGCGTCTTGCCGTGGTAGCCGCGCTTGAAGTTGATGAGCGTCGTGGCCTTGGGCCGGGCGGCGCGCACGAACTTCACCGCCGTCTCGATCGCCTCGGCGCAGCTGTTGCTCAGGAACACCTGGCTGTCGGCGTGGCTCGGAGCATGCTCGGAGAGGATCCCGATCAACGTGTCGTTCAGCGCGCCGCGCCAGGCCGAGGCGCTCTGCTGCGCGAAGCCGACCGTCGAGGGAGGTGTCGCCAGGAAGCGTTGGACGAACTCGATCAGCGGAGGGTATGCCTCGCCGAACGGCAGTGCCGCGTAGGAGCCGGCGTTGATCAGGTGCGTGCCACGCGGGTCCTCGAGCTCCCACGGGTTGACGGGCCGCAACGGTCCCTCGAGGCGCAATAGCTGGATGAGCTGGAGCAAGTCGTGGTTGCCGCGCAGGGTATCGATCCGGATCGCTTCGTCCGGCGTCAGACTGCCGTCGAGCACTGCGCTGGTGCGGTGTCGGAGTTCCCTCGGCCGCGTGTCGGCCGGGGCCGTGGGGGTCGTGGGGGCGGCGGCGAGCACCGCGTCCTTCATCGGAGCGCCTGCCGGGTCACGTTGCCTGCCGCGTCCTCGACCACGATCTCACCCCCGGGAACGTCAGCCACGTCGACCCGGAAGGCGACTTCGGGGCCTGGCGTGAACTGCAATGGCACGTCGTTGATGCGCACGCTGGTGATGGCGGTGTTGTCGCGCACCACACCCTCGACCCGCAACCGCCCGCCCCCGAGCGCCGTGACCGAGCCGAGTTCGAGCGTGGGGGGCGTGCCGTCGAGGCGCAGACGGTAGGGCAAGACGGTGACGCGTCCGGTCGTGTCCTCGGCCTCGATCGTCACCGTCACGTCGCCGTCGCTGAGGTCGCGGATGGTGAAGAAGAACTCCACCAGACGCTTACCGCGCTCCCCCGCGTACGCGGGGGTGGCGAGCAGGTCGACGCCGTCGACCCGGATCGCGGCGATGCCATCGTCGTCCATGGCGTAGCCGGCGATGCGCAGGTTGGCGCTGGTGCTGGTGGCGCCGGAGCGCGGCTCGCGAATGCTCAACATCGGGGCGACGGCGTCGCTGCGTTGGACGCAGCCGACGCC
>PWQI01000339.1 GCA_003556805.1 Trueperaceae bacterium
GCAGCCTGCCACTGCTCGCGACGCTGACCGTCGCCGGCGCGGTCTTCTTCGTGCTCGTGCGCTGGCGCCTCAACGTGCTCTCGCTCGGCGACGCCGAGGCGACCGCGCTCGGCATGCACCCACAGCGCATGAAGATCCTCCTGCTCGTCGCCTCCACCTTGGTGACCGCGGTGGCCGTTGCGGTGGGCGGCGTGATCGGCTGGGTCGGCCTGGTGATCCCGCACGCGGCGCGGATGCTGGTGGGCCCCGACCACCTGCGCCTGATCCCGATGTCGCTGGCGCTCGGCGCCTCGTTCCTGCTCACCATCGACACCGTCTCGCGCTCGTTGCTTCCATCGGAGGTGCCGCTGGGCGTGCTGACCGGCCTCGTCGGCGTGCCGCTCCTGATCGCACTGCTCCGGCGCCAGGGAGCCGGCTGGTGAGCGGACCCAAACTCCAGGCCACCGGCCTCAGCTTCGGCTACGACCCGGCGCGGCCGGTGGTGAAGGACGTCTCCTTCCACGTCGACGCCGGCGAGGTGGTGTTCCTCCTGGGGCACAACGGCAGCGGCAAGACCAGCTTGCTCGCCTGCCTGAGCGGGGCGCAGCGCGCAGGCGCCGGCAGGGTCACGATCGACGGCCGTGACGTGCACGCGATGGCGCCCACCGAGCGGGCGCAGCGCATCGGCATGATCCCGCAGCTCCACGTCGCCGTCTTCGGATACGACGTGCTCGACGTGGTGCTGATGGGCCGCGCGCCGCACCTCGCCACCTTCTCGGCGCCGACGCGCGAGGACCGCGCCATCGCGCTCGAGTCGCTCGATCGGGTCGGCCTGGCCGGGTTCCACGATCGGCGCTACACCCAGCTCAGCGGTGGCGAGCGGCAGCTGGTGCTGGTGGCGCGCGGCCTCACGCAACGCTGCGACGTCCTGCTCATGGACGAGCCCGACGCGCACCTCGACCCGCGCAATCAGCTCCGCGTCCTCGAGGTGGTGGAAACCCTCGCGCGCGAGCACCGGCTCTCGTTCGTGGTGTCGTCGCACGCACCCAACAGCGCGCTCATGTTCGCCGACCGGGTGCTGCTGCTGCGACGCGGGCGCACGCTGGCGCTCGGCAGCGTCGAGGAGACCTTGACCGAAGCGCTGCTGAGCGAGGCCTACGCCATGCCGACCGAGGTGGTCACGAAGACGGTCAACGGCCATCGCATGCCGCGCGCGATCCTGCCGCGGCGCATCGACAGGGTGCCAGAGGCGATCGCCACCATGACGCTCGACCCCGGCGCACTCGAGCGACCGGGATCGGTCCTGGCGACGCTGGTGCAGGCCTCGCGCACGCAGCCGCAGCGGATCCTCGTGACGGGGTCGCGTGGCAGCGGCAAGAGCCGCTGGTGCGAGCGCCTGGTCGAGATGGCGCGGCGCCGCGACTGGCGTATTGCCGGCGTGCTGTCGCCTCCCGTGATGGACGGCGACCGCAAGGTCGGCATCGACCTGCTCGATCTCGCCTCGGGTGAGCGCCAACGCCTCGCCGACGTGCGCCGCGGGGCCGGTGAAGGCACCACCACCGAACGCTGGCGCTTCGAGGACGCGACCCTCGCTTGGGGCAACGACGTGCTGCGTCGAGCCAGCCAGTCGCTGCCCCAGCTCTTGGTGGTGGACGAACTCGGACCGCTCGAACTGCAGCGCGACGTCGGGCTCTCGGCCGGGATCGCCGCGATCGATGGCGTCCAGCAGGGCTTGGCCTGCGTCGTGGTCAGGCCTTCACTCCTGGACGTCGCCCTGAAGCGTTGGCCGGACGCCGTCGTCGTCGATGTCGAGGATTGATCGCGTCGACGACCCTGCCATCGGCCCCCGCAGCGGGCGCACGGAGCGTTGCGGGACGGCGCCCGGAGCGCACCCCGTGTCGTGCCCGGTAGGAATGACCTGACCTGCCGCTGACGAAACCGTGTACGATGGTGAGCGAAGTCAAACGAGTCCCCTGGCACCGCGCGGTTCGCGTCTGGGTCGAAGAATACGTACGCCCCGCCGACGGCCGCAGGGGTGCCGAGCAAGAAAGGGGGAGGATCTGGCACATCGCGCACGACCGTAGGCCGTACCGGCGAACCGCGCGCATCCCGCGCCGGTCGCCGCCCGTCATGAAAGGAGCACCATGCACGCAACGTCCCGTCTCTTCCGCTCGTTCCTCGCCACGTTGCTCGTCGTCTTCGCGATCGGCTCCATCGGCCACGCGCAACCCACCGAGATCCAGTTCTGGTACGCGCTCACCGGGCCGCTCGCTGAGCACACGCTCGCGCAGGTCGAGGACTTCAACAACTCGCAAGACCAGTTCCGCGTGGTCGCCGACTTCACCGGCAGCTACGACGAGACCATGGTCGCGGCCATCGCCGCCTTCCGCGCCGGCGCCGCGCCCCACATCGTGCAGATGTTCGAGGTCGGCACCGCCACGATGATGTATAGCGGCGCCATCAAACCGGTCCACGAGCTGTTCGAGGAGACCGGCGTGCCCTTCGACCCCGACATCTTCCTGCCGGCCGTGAAGGGCTACTACAGCCTGCCCGACGGCTCGATGATGTCGATGCCGTTCAACAGCTCGACCGCCGTGATGTGGGTGAACGACGACGCGCTCGCCGCCGCCGGCATCGACCCCGCCACCGTCTCGCTGGGGACGTGGGAAGAGGTCTGGGAGGTCGCGCAGCAGGTCGTCGACGAGGGTGGCGCCGACTGCGGCATCTCGTTCGCCTGGCCCACCTGGACCCAGTACGAGCAGTTCAGCGCCGTTCATGACGTCCCGCTGGCGAGCCTCTCCAACGGCATGGAGGGCCTCGGCGCCGAGATGATGGTCAACAGCGAGCTGCACGTCGAGCACCTCCAGAACCTGGTCGACGCCCGCGCATCCGGCGCCTTCGTGTACGGCGGCCGCGGCAACGCCGGCGACGGCCTGTTCGTGTCGGGCGAGTGCGCCATGGTGCAGGGCTCGTCGGCCCTGTTCGCGCGCGTGGACCGCGAAGCCGAGTTCGACTGGACCATGCACATGCTGCCCTACTACGAGGGCACCCCCAACGCGCCGCTCAACTCGATCATCGGCGGAGCCAGCCTGTGGGCCATGGACACCCCCGGCCGCACGGCCGAGGAGTGGCAGGGTGTCGCCGAGTTCTTTGCCTTCCTGGCGACCGTCGATCAAGCCCAGAAGTGGCACATCGACTCCGGCTACCTGCCGATCCGCTTCGGCATCTACGAGCGCCTCATGGAAGAGGGCTTCTACGACGACAAGCCTCATCTGCGGATCCCGTACGAGCAGCTGACCCGCGGTGAAGCCACCCCCAACTCGAGCGGCATCCGCCTCGGCAACCTGCCGCAGATCCGCGCCATCATCGAAGAGGAGATCGAGCTCGCCTTCGAGGGCCAGCAGACCGCGCAGCAGGCGCTCGACACCGCCGTCGAGCGCAGCAACGTGGTGCTCCGCGCCTTCGAGCGCGCCCAGCGCTGACCACGTTCCCACCCACGCCCATGAGACGGGGTGCCGGCCATGCGGCCGGCACCCCCACACCCGCGTCCCTTCGTCACCCCGGACGCGCCCGCACCGCGTAAAGGGGATCCATGCAACGGCGCACCATCTTCCGCAACAAGTTCCTCCCCTACGTGTTGCTCGCTCCGCAGCTCGCGATCACGATCGCCTTCTTCTTCTGGCCCGCCGGGCAGGCAGTGTACCAGTCGCTGCTGATCGAGGACCCATTCGGGCTCTACCGCGAGTTCGTCTGGTTCGAGAACTTCCAGATCGTGCTCTCGAACCCGCTCTATCTCGAGGCCGTACGCGTCACCGTCATCTTCTCGACCGCGGTGACGTTCCTCGCCATGGCGCCTGCGCTGTTGCTGGCGGTCATGGCCGACCAGGTCATCCGGGGCGCATCCGGCTATCGCACGATGATCGTATGGCCCTACGCCATCGCACCCGCCGTTGCGGCGGTGTTGTGGCTCTTCATCTTCCACCCGAGCATCGGGCAGATCGGCCAGGGCTTGCGGGCGCTCGGCATCCCCTGGGACTACCGAATCGACGGTGACCAGGCGCTGGGCTTGGTGATCTTCGTGTCGGCCTGGAAGCAGGTGAGTTACAACTTCCTGTTCTTCCTCGCCGGCCTGCAGTCGATCCCGAAGACGATCGTCGAGGCCGCCACCGTCGACGGTGCCTCGCCGATGGTGCGCTTCTGGCGGGGGATCTTCCCGCTGCTGTCACCAACGACCTTCTTCCTGCTCGTGGTCAACATCATCTACACCTTCTTCGACACCTTCGGCGTCATCCACGCCATCACCCAAGGCGGCCCAGGCCGCGCCACCACCACCCTCATGTACCGCCTCTACCGTGACGGTTGGATCAACCTCGACCTGGGCGGCTCGTCGGCCCAGTCGGTGCTGCTGATGAGCGCGGTGATCCTGCTGACGGTGGTCCAGTTCCGGTTCATCGAGAGGCGGGTGCATTACTGATGACGATCGGTCAGAACCGTTGGCTCCCACACGTGATCCTGATCCTTGGCGTGATCGTCTTCGTCTTCCCCATCTACCTCACGTTCATCGGTTCCACCCATACCGCGCCGGTCATCGCCCGCGGCGACATGCCGCTCACGCCCGGCACGCAGATGCTCGAGAACTACGAGCTGGCACTCTTCAGCGGCGTCGGCGACCGCATCCGCGGCACGCCCGCGACGCTGCTGCTGCGGAACAGCTTCATCATGGCGATGGCGATCGTGATCGGCAAGATCAGCATCTCGCTCCTGTCAGCGTTAGCGGTGGTGTTCTTCCAGTTCCCCTTCAGGATGTTCCTGTTCTGGATGATCTTCATCACTCTGATGCTGCCGGTCGAGGTGCGGATGATCCCCACCTACGCGGTGATCTCGAACATGGGCTTGGTGAACACCTTCGCAGGGCTCACGGTGCCGCTCATCGCCTCCGCCACCGCCACGCTGCTGTTCCGGCAGTTCTTCCTCACCATCCCCGACGAGCTGGTTGACGCCGCCCAGATCGACGGCGCCGGCGCCATGCGCTTCTTCTGGAGCATCGTGGTGCCGCTCTCGCGCACCAACATCGCCGCGCTGTTCGTGATCATGTTCATCTACGGCTGGAACCAGTACCTGTGGC
>PWQI01000241.1 GCA_003556805.1 Trueperaceae bacterium
GTCAGGAACGCAGGCACCTGACCCGTCCACGCCTGCGCACGGAGCGCCGTCCGTTCTGCTACCATGCACGTTGCTCGCGGCACGACGACGCCCGTGCCGCCACGAGGAGAACCATGAAGAAGGACATCCACCCCAAGCTGGTCCCCTGCAAGATCATCTGCGAGGGCCAGGTGGTGCTCGAGACCTACAGCACGCGCCCGGAGATCCACGTCGACGTGTGGTCCGGCAACCACCCGTTGTACACCGGCCAACAGCGCTTCATCGACACCGAGGGCCGGGTCGAGAAGTTCCAGAAGCGCTTCGGCGACTCCTACCGCAAGCAGCGCTGAACCAGCGCAGCGCCGTCAGGCGCGCTGGACCGTACGTTCGAGGCCTCGCTGGCCGACTCAGGCCGGTAGCGAGGCCTTGATCGTCGTGCCGTCGTCCGGGTCGCTGACGACGTCGAAGCGCCCACCGCGCCCCTCGACGCGTTCACGCATCTGGCGCAGGCCCAGGCCACCAGCGCTCGTGACGCGATCACCGACCTCCTCGGGGTCGAACCCGCGGCCATCGTCGCGGATCTCGATCGTGACCATGCCGCCGCTGACGCCGAGCGTGATCGTCACGGCACGCGCACCGGCGTGCTTCGCGACGTTGTTCATCGCTTCCTGGAAGATCCGGAACAGCACCGCCTCGGACTTGAGGCTCAGCTCTGGCAACGCTGGGATGTGGAGATCGACCCCGATGTCGTTCTGCTGCCCGAAATCGAGGGCGTAGCGCCGCAGCGTCTCGACGAAACCGTGGCGCTCGAGGTCCACGGGCCGCAACGCGAAGATCGAACGACGAATCTCGCGGATCATCTCGCGCACGGTCGAGCGAGCCGCGTGCAGCTCGGACTCGGCGGCTCGCGGGTCGCGCCGCAGCAGGCGGGAGACCAGGTCGAGCTTGAGGCCGGCGAAGGCGAGCGACTGCGCCACCCCGTCGTGGATCTCGCGCGCGATGCGGTTGCGCTCCTCGACGATCGCCAGCTCCTCGGACTGCAGGTAGGCGTTGGCGTTGCCGACGGCCAGGCTCAACTGGCCTGCGAGCAGGCCGAGGAACGGCAGGCTCACGTCGGCACCCCGGCCAGTCTCGTCGTGCGCGAGCACGATGACGCCGAGCAGGCGCTCGTCGGTCGACAGCGGCAACAGCACGGCGCTGCCGGCGTGCTCGAGCAGCGGGCCACCGCCGGCGCGCTCCGCTCGTGCGACGGCCGACAGGATGAGCGGCTCGCGCCCCACCGCCGCCCGGCCCACGAGCCCTTCACCGCGCCTGATCGGCACGGGAGACGGACGCCAGGTCTCGTACACCCCGTCCCTGGCCCTGATGGCGGCGCGCAGCTCGAGCGTGCCGTCGTCGTCCGAGAGGTAGACGCCGGCGCGCTGGGCGCCGACGCGTGCCGCCATCCGCGACACGAGCGAGACCAACAGGCGGGCGAGGTTGCCCTCGGCACGGATCGAGCGATCGACCTCGAACAGGGTCAGGAGGTCGCGCGTGCGGCCCTGCACCGCCTCTGCCGCGGCCGCGAAGTCGGCCGCCAGGATCTGCAGCGTCTCACGCTGCTTGTCGTCGGGTACGACGTCGAACGTCGCCTGCATGCTCCCCTCGTGCTTGCCGCCGCGCCGCAGCGCCAGCAGCGTGGTCGTGGCGCCGTCCGCTTCGGTGAGCGTGACGGCGCTGGCGGCCTCGCGCTGCAGCGCGGCGTCGCGCTCGAGTGCGGTGCGCTGGGCCGCGCCGCGGCCGGCGTCGTCGAGGTCGTCGCCGTGGACCGAGACCACGCTCGCGCCTACCACCACGGCGGCGAGGCGCGCACCCGTCGCCTCGCGCACGCCGTGACTCGCCGCCTCGACCGCGCGCTCGAGGTCGGGTGCGCTCGCGAACCGTTCCGTGACGCGCTGCAGCGCACCGAGGACGGCGTGGGCGTCCTGGAGTTCGCGGTACAGGCGCTGCAGTTCGACCTGGGCACGCTCGCGGCTGCGTACCTCCGTCGCGATCCAGTTGAGGGTCACGTAGGTCGCGATCGGGCCGAGGATGCTGTAGAAGCCGAGCTGCGACCAGAAGCGCCACGTGTCGCCACCGAGCGGGACGATGAGGAGTTGGTGGACGAGCACGACGCCGACGATGGCCGCGGGTAACCAGATGCGGGCGAACCGGACCTGCGCGTGCAGGCTGCGGCGCGGCGCGGACACCCTCTCGTCGGAGGCGTCGGCCTCCCGAGCTGCGTTGGCCGTCACCGCCATGCCTGCACGCTACCACCCGCCCGCGGACCGCCGCAGACCGGTACGGACCGATGCGCCGGGTAGACTGCGCCGCATGAGCGACGGCGAGCGCGTCATGAGCGCGTCCCCCCCGATCCCGAGCGTCGCGTCCAGCGACGGCCCCCGTGCGGTCGTCGAACGCGACGGTGTCACCTTCACCCTGCTCGGCACCGCCCACGTGTCGTCGGCGAGCGCCGAGGAGGTGGAGCGGGAGGTCGCATCGGGCGTGTACGACGCCGTCGCGGTCGAACTCGACGCCGCGCGGCACGCCGCGATGACCGACCCCGACCGCTGGGCCAAGCTCGACCTCTTCCAGGTCCTGAAGCAAGGCAAGATGGGCATGGTCGCGGTCAGCCTGGCCCTCGGCGCGTTCCAGCAGCGTCTCGCCGACCAACTCGGGATCCAACCCGGCGCGGAGATGCGCGCAGCCGTCGACGGCGCCGCAGTCGCAGGCGTCCCGCTCCTCCTCGTCGATCGCGACCTGGGCGTCACGCTGCGCCGCATCTCCGCCAGCGTGCCGTGGTGGCAACGCCCCGCCCTCGTGGTCGGCGTGGTCGCCAGCGCGCTGTCACGTGAGACCATCGACCCGGCCGAGATCGAGCAGCTCAAGCAGGGCGACATGCTGGAGGCGCCCTTCGCGGAGTTCGCGGAGCGAGAGCGTGCGCTGTTCGTGCCGCTGATCACCGAGCGCGACAGGTTCATGGCCGCGCAACTCGAGCGCCAGGTGCTCGAACGACCGACGGAGGGTCGCCCCCGCTCGGTGCTGGTGGTGATCGGCGCGGGTCACCTCGCCGGCCTGCAACGCGCCCTGCGCGGAGGCGAACGAGCGGATGCCAGCAGCGCAGAGGACGAGATCGCGGAACTGGAGCGGATGCCGCCCAAACACCCCCTGCTGCGGGCGCTCCCGTGGCTCGTCGTCGCCGCCATCCTGTTGGGCTTCTACCTAGGGTTCAGACGCGAACCCGATCTCGGCATCCGGCTGATGCTCGAGTGGATGATCATCAACGGCGGCCTCGCCGGCCTCGGTGCTGCGGTCGCACTGGCGCATCCGGTCACCGTGCTCGGCACGGCGTTGGCGGCTCCGTTCACGTCGCTGAACCCACTGATCGGCGCGGGCTTCGTCGCGGCAGGCCTCGAGCTGTGGCTGCGCAAGCCGAGCGTGGGCGACTTCGAGAAGCTGCGCTCTGACGTGACCACGGCCCGCGGGTGGTGGTCGAACCGGGCGGCGCGGGCGTTCCTGGTGTTCGTGCTGGCGACGCTCGGCTCGGTGGTCGGAACGTACCTGGGCGGCTTCAGGATCATCGACGGTCTGCTGCGCTGAACCGGGGTGTCGCAGGCGGGGTGCCGCTGGCGGGGTGCCGCCGGCACCCTGCGACACCCCGAGACGTGCGTTGGTTGGGGTCCGACGTCGCGGAGGCCGACGTCGGGGTCCGATCGGCTCAGGGAGCCCCTTGCAGCAACCACTCCGCGTAGCCGTCGACGAACGTGAAGCTCGTGTCGGCCGCCCCCTCGGCGAGCACGAAGCGCAGGAAGTCGACGACGTCGGCCTCGTCCGAGGCAGCGAAGGCTTCGCCGCCGCTGCTACCGGCGAAGCGCCCGGTGTCGATCGACGGCAGCACGTCTTCGGCGATGGGGGCGGCCACCTGCAGTTCCGCGAGCAGTCGTGCGAGCACGACGCCCGACTGCGCCACGTCGCGCGGAGCGAACAGCGCCTGCTCGGTCTCGAGCGCCAACAAGGTGACGTCGCGTCCCACGAGCCGACGGACGATCTCGGCCGTCCCGTCGACGTCCAGGCCGCGCACGGCCTCGGCCTCGAGGCCGTCACCCGTGGCTCGCACGACGAGCGTGTAACGCCCGGCCATGAGCGGATCGGGGAGCTCGAGCCGTGCGACCTCGACCACGAAGCCGATGGCGCCCATCGGCACGTCGACGTTGCGCTCCGCACTCGCCAGGACCACGCCGTCGCTGTCTTCGAGTGAGGCGTGGAGCTCGAGCACGCGCGGCAGCGCGTCACCGATGGTCGAGACCTCGAAGCCGACGACGAGTGGATCTCCCGGTTGCGCCGTCTCGACGACCGGACCGCGCCTACCGAGCCGCGCGTCGATGCCGCCTTCGATCGAGATCGGCGGCAGCGGCGCGCGCAACGCAGCCGCGCGCTCGGTCGCCTCGCGCACCCGGGCAGGGTCGGCCGCGGGGTGCGCCTCGCGCGAGGAGGCGAGCGCCGCGTAGCGCTCGAAGGCGGCGGCGGCGGCTTCACGCTCGCCGCGCGCCTCCTCGAGCTCGCCGAGCGCGAACGGCACGCCGATCGCGTCCGGGTAGAGCTCCTCGGCGTCGACCAGGTCGACGATGGCCTCCGGTTCGACTCGGGGATCGAAGCGCAGGGCCTCGCGATACGTCGCCAGGGCGTCGTCGAGGCGGTCGGTCACAACCTCGACCAGGCCGAGGTTATAGCGCGCGATCACCTGGCCGGGGTCGAGATCGAGCGCTCGCCGGCTGGCGGCCTCGGAGCGCTCCATGAAGCCGAGGAGGTACAGCGCCCATCCGTAGTTGGTCCAGTACAGGTCGCTCTCGCGCTCCAGCTCGATCGCCACCGCCAGCGCGGTCGCCGCACCGAGCGCGTCGTCGCGATCGAACGCAAGGAACGACCGTCGCTCGAAGGAGAACGCGAGGAAGGGGGCGACGCGTCCGAGCTGAGCGGCGAGGGCGTCCTCGCGCTCGGCGTCGCCAGCCAGGTTGGCCGCGACGACGCCCACGAGCAAGCCGCCGGCGCTGGCACCCGGTCGAGCCGCCAAGGCGTCGAGGTCGCTACCGGCCCCGGGGCCACCGGTGGTGTGGCGATACGCGGCGCGCGAGGCGAGGCCGGCATCGAAGTCCGGGTGCGCCGCGGCGCGGTCGAAGGCGGCAGCGGCGTCGGCCTCGGCCCCCTCGTTGTGAGCGATCACGCCGTCCCACACGTCGCCGGCCGGGACGCCGGCGGCGCCGAGCAGGTTGAAGGCGGCACCTGCCCCGGCGAGGTCGCCGAGGTTCAGCACCACGACGGCTCGAAACGCCAACGCGTCCAGGTCGGTGGGGCCGGCGAGGTCGGCGGGGTCGGCGCCCTCCACGGCGTCCCTGAGGACCTGCTGCTGGGCTTCGGCGCGCCCGGGTAGCGGCCCCTCGGCGGCGGCCTGGTCGAGCGTCGCGAGCGCGTCGCGCGGCAGTCCGGCGGCGACGAGGCCGAGTGCACGGCCGACCGCGCCATCGCTGCCCGACATGTCGATGGCCCCCGTGGCCGTTGCAGTCCGCCCCGTCCAGGCCGCTACGAGCACGGCGGCGCGCTGCGCGAGGGCTCCGGGATCGTCGCGGTCACCGCTCAGGCGGGCGCGCCGCTCCTGACCGAGCACGTCCGCCTCGAGGCGCAGCACGAGCGCGTCGCCCTCGGCCCTGAGCGACCCCGTGACGGCGCCGTCCACACCGATCACGCCACGGAGCAACCACGCGGCGTTTCGACCACTCAGCCCGGGATCGTCGATGAACACGGTCGGGCTGACGAAGCCGTTCGGAGCGATGAGCGGCGCCACCAGAGCCGGCGTCGCCGCCGGCCCGATGACGCCGTCGCCGAGCGCCTCGGCGACCCGATCGGCGACGATCATCCCCAGCGCGGGATCCTGCGATTGGAACGGATGGACAGCCAACGGCGCCGCGGCGGCGGCTCCGATGAGGGTGAGAACGATCGTCAGGACCAGGTAACGCATGCCATGACCTCCGAGTGCGGTCACGCTAGCACGCGTCCAGATGAGCGTTCGGAGCCGGGCTACCGATCACTCCAGCAGCGACTCGAACTCGTCGAGCAAGGCTTCGGCCTGCGCCCCGCTGCGGCACACCACCAGGATCGTGTTCTGCCCGGCGAGGGTCCCGACGATCTCGTCGCGATCGAGCTTGTCGATCACGTACGCGATGCCGGACGCATGCCCCTCGTCGGTGGTGACGACGAGAAGGTTCTCGCCGCGATCGAGGTCACGGACGAACAGCTTGAAGCGTTGCGACAGCTCCCCGACCACGTCCTCCTGGGCGGCGAGCGGCGTCGATCGGTAGCGGTGCTGGCCGTTCCCGGCGGGTAGGCGCACGAGTCGGAGCTCGTTCACGTCGCGGCTGATCGTGGCCTGCGTGACGTTGATCCCGCGCAGCGCCAGGTGCTCCGCGATCTCCGCTTGGGTGCTGATGAACTCGCGCTCGACGAGTTCCTCGATGAGGCGTTGGCGGTACTCTTTACTCGGCATATTCATGCATTATGACCCATGCGGGGGCGACGTGGGCCGACGCCCGGTCACACCCCGCATGGGTCAAGCGCTGCGGCGGGCAGGAGCCATCGCTCAGTCGACGTCGTCGCTGAACAAGTCTGCGCGCGAGACCGTGAAGTTCGGCTCCTCGCGCTTGCGCTCGTCCACCACGTGGCGGCGCAACTCGTCCCAACTCGGCAGCTCGTCACCCCAGAAGACGCCGCGACCCAGACGCAGTTCGTGCATCGCGATGGTGACGGTGTTGGTGGTGTCGGGCTGCTCCTCGATCTTGAGCGTGGTCGGAACGCCGCCCTTGAGCTGCGCGGCGCGGCGAGCCACGATCATCGACAAGCGGTAGCGCGAATCTGTCAACGTCATCAGGACGTCGTAACCATCTTGTGCCATGCGGCCTCCAGAGCGGAACCGCCGCCACCTATCGAGGCGGCGCGGCGACGCGACCGATCGAGTGTAGCAGGTACACGTGCCCAGGCTCAGGTCGCTCGCTGCAAGGCGAGCACGAAGGCTTCGCTGTAGCGCCAGGCACGCAACCGCTCGGCACGGATCACCGATTGGAACGCGACGACGGCGTCCTCCAGGCGATCGTTGACGATGAGGTAGTCGAACTCGCGCACCGCGCGCAGTTCGACACGCGCCCGCTCCAACCGCCGCTGGATCTTCTCCTCGGAGTCGGTGCCACGCCCCCGCAGGCGCCGCTCGAGCTCCGCGAGCGACGGCGGGGCGATGAAGAGCATGACGGCGTCCTCACGCTTCTCCTTGACCTGGCGGGCGCCGTCGAGTTCGATCTCGAGGATCACGTCGCGCCCGGCCTCGAGCGCCTGGTCGACCGCCGCCGCCGGTGTCCCGTAGTAGTCGCCGACGTACTCCGCGTGCTCCAGCAGCGCGTCCTGGGCGAGGGCCCGCTCGAAGGTCGCCACGTCGTAGAAGTGGTAGTGCACGCCGTCGATCTCACCCTCGCGCCGCGGACGCGTGGTCGCCGACACCGAGTAGTGGACGTTGCCGAGCTCCGGCACGGCGGCGTGCCGAACGGTCCCCTTGCCGACGCCCGAAGCGCCGGTCATGACGAAGAGGATGCCGCGTGATGCCGTCACAGTGTCCGCCTGCGCGCTCGCACCGTATTGGCACCCGCCGCATCGGCGAGCGCGGCACTGCGCGCGTCTGGGACGGTACCACGCCCAGCCAAGCCGGAGCACGCGGAGCCGGTGCTACGATACGTTTTCGTGAAGGGTCCCCAGGACACCACGTACGTGTTCGTCACCGGCGGCGTCGTCTCGAGTCTCGGCAAGGGCATCGCCACGTCCAGCATCGGAGCGCTCCTGCGCGCGCGCGGGTACCGAGTCAGCGCCGTCAAGATCGATCCGTACATCAACGTCGACGCGGGCACCATGCGCCCGTACGAGCACGGTGAAGTGTTCGTGACCGAGGACGGCGCGGAGACCGACCTCGACATCGGCACGTACGAGCGCTTCCTCGACATCGACCTCGGCCGTGGCAACAACGTCACGACCGGCCAGGTGTACCAGGCCGTCATCCAGAAGGAGCGCCAGGGCGCCTACCTGTCGCAGACCGTACAGGTCATCCCGCACGTCACGGACGAGATCAAGTCGCGCATCTACCAGGCGGGCGAGGACGATGGGGCCGAGATCGTCCTGGTCGAGGTCGGCGGCACCGTGGGCGACATCGAGTCGCTGCCCTTCCTGGAGGCCATCCGCCAGGTGCGTTTCGAGGTGGGGCGAGAGCGCTCCCTCTACCTGCACGTGACCTTGCTCCCGTACCTGGGCTCGAGCGAGGAGTACAAGACGAAGCCAACGCAGCACTCCGTCGCGACGCTGCGCGGTGTCGGCATCCAGCCAGACGGGCTGATCCTGCGCAGCCGCAGCGCGCTGCCGCCCGAGGCCCGCACCAAGATCGCCCTGTTCACGAACGTCGAGGCCGACGCCGTGTTCAGCGCCTACGACGCCGACCACGTGTACGCGGTGCCGGAGATGCTCGAACAGCAGGGCATCGCACGGCTCTTGGAGCGGCATCTCAAGCTGGAGCGCGTCACGCCCGAGTTGCGCGTCTGGCACGAGGCCGTGCGCGTCCTGCGACAACCCGACACGAACGTGTCGATCGGCGTGGTCGGCAAGTACGTCGCCATGCCGGACGCCTACCTGTCGCTGATGGAGGCCCTGAAGCACGCCGGCATCGCCAACCGCGCCCGGGTCGACATCGACTGGGTGTCCGCCGAGGCCGTGGCCGAGGGCGACGTCGAACAACTCGCCGCCTTCGACGGCATCCTGGTGCCAGGCGGCTTCGGCGTGCGCGGCATCGAGGGGAAGGTGCGCGCAGCCCGCTTCGCGCGGGAGGGCGGTGTTCCCTTCCTCGGCATCTGTCTCGGCCTGCAGGTCGCGGTGATCGAGTTCGCTCGACACGTCGCGGGCCTCGACGGCGCCAACTCCACCGAGTTCGACCCGTACACGCCCCATCCCGTCATCGACTTGATGCCGGAGCAGCTCGAGGTCGAGGGTCTCGGCGGCACGATGCGCCTCGGGTCCTGGCCCATGCGCGTCGCTCCCGCCACGCTGCTCGCCGAGCTGTACGCCGGCCGTCTCGAGGCGGCCGCGCACGCCGGGCACCACGACACCGTCTCGGAGCGGCATCGCCACCGTTACGAGGTCAACCCCGCGTACGTCGACGCACTCAAGGCGGCGGGGCTCGTGGTCTCGGGCGTCACGCCGGGCATGGCCGGTCGCGGCGAGGGCCTGGTCGAGGCCATCGAGTTGCCGGGGCACCCGTTCTTCCTGGGGCTGCAGTCGCATCCGGAGTTCACCTCGCGTCTCATGCGCGCCAGCCCGCCGTTCACGGGGTTCATCCGCGCTGCCGTCCGTCGTCGCAGCGAGCTCCTGAACCCAGACGTGGTCACCGCTTGACGCGGCCGCCACCGTTGGTCATCGGGCTTGCCGGCGGCACCGGCTCGGGCAAGACCACCGTCGCTGCCGCGCTCGTGAGCGCCGCCGGCGCCGAGCGCGTGGCGCTCCTGCCGCAAGACGCGTACTACCGAGCGCAGCCCGACGTGCCGTTCGAGGCTCGCGCCCGCACGAACTACGACGAGCCCGGCGCGTTCGACCACGGCCTGCTGATCGAGCACGTCGACGCGCTCGTCTGCGGTAACACGATCGAGCGACCCGTGTACGACTTCGAACAGCACGACCGTTCGAACCGGACCACGCTCCTGGCCAGCGCACCGATCGTGATCGTGGAGGGCATCCTCGTGCTCCACGACGCCGATCTGCGCCGACGCCTGACCCTGAAGGTCTTCGTCGACGCCCCCGCCGACGAGCGCTTCATACGGCGGCTCGAGCGCGACGTGCGCGAGCGCGGGCGCAACGCCGAGAGCGTCATCGACCAGTACCGGCGCACGGTGAAGCCGATGCACGACCTGTTAGTCGAGCCGTCCAAGCAGCACGCCGACCTGATCCTGCCCGGAGGCGGCCAGAACCAGGTGGCGCTCGACGTGTTGCGGGCGTTCGCGCTCAGCCACCTCGAGCGCCTGGGGATGGTCGCATGAACACGACCGACGCACGCCGACCGCTGAGTCCGGCCGAGCGGCGCCCGGCGCTCGTGCGCGGCCTCTTCGCGCTCCTCGCCCTGACGCTGGTGCCGGCGCTGCTGCTGGTGGGCGAGCGGGTCGCTGGCGAGAGCGCCGAACGCCGCGTCGCGATCGTGATGGACGAGATCGCGCTGGCCGAACAGGCCGCCTACCTAGGCCGTGACGTGCTCGAGCTCGGCCGCCACTACCAGGCGTTGGGTCTGGGCGGCATCGCGCTGTACGAGGACACCATCGAGACGGCCGCGATCAAGGGGCGCCTGGCGGCCCTGCTCGGCCGCGAGGCGTACGCCGTCGCGGCCGCGTTGGGCGAACCGCGTCCGGCCGTCGCGGCCGACACGACGCTGGTGCGACCGCTGGAGCCGGGCGCAGCGGATCGGCTCCTGAGCAACAGCGGCGTCGTCCCGACCACGCTCACGCTGGCCGGCGAGACCTGGTACGCCTGGCCCGGCGACACCTTCCGCACCCGGCCGGCCGGCGCCGACCGCGGCCAGGTGGAGGCGTGGCACGCCGCCGGCTTCGAGATCGCCTATCGACCGCGCAACTTCCCCGGCCTGCAGGACGTGGGCGCCGACTACCCCGCCGAGGCCCGCTACCTGATCTACGCGGGCCTTCAGGTGGCTGGGCACCCGGCAGCGCTCGGCCAGGTGATCGACGTCAGTCAGGACTACCTGACCGCGATCATCGAGGGCACGCCGCAAGACGGCATGCCGGTCGTGGCCGGGCGCGTCCCGACCGCGCGGCTGTTGACGTTCAACCAGGACTACCTCAACCAACGGTTGCGCCCCGCAGAGGTGGTCGAGAAGTACCTGCTCGCCGCCAACGAGCGCAACGTGACGATCTTCTACCTGCGGCCCTACACCGAAGAGCAGCTCGGCGACATGCTCACCAACACCGAGGAGCTCGTGTCGGGCCTGCGACGAGCGCTCGAGCGCGAAGGGTTCGTCGTGGGCGGGCTGACGCAGCTCGACGTCGACTACGTGCCGAACGCCGCGTTGCGGGCGGGGGCCGGCATCGGCGTGGTGGTGGGCCTGGTCCTCCTCGCGCTCGCGTTCCCCGCCCCGTGGGGCCTGCTCGCCGCGGCCGCGCTGGCGCTGCTGGCGCTGGTCGTCGCCGGGGCCTCCTGGGCCGCGCTCGCGCTGGTGTCGGCCATCGTGTTCCCGGTGCTCGGCTTCGCGCTGCTGCGCCACACCGGCTGGGCGCTCCTCGGCGCGACGCTCCTCAGCCTGGTCGGGGCGGCGCTGCTCGTCGCGGTCGGCTCGGATCGCGCCAGCATGCTCGCGATCGAACCGTTCGCCGGTGTCGCTGCCACGCTCGTGCTACCCCCCGCACTGATGGCGCTCCAGTTGCTCCTGCGGTGGCGCAGACCGGCGACGTGGGTCCGCAGCCTCTGGGGCTACCGCGTCCGACTGGGAGACGTGGCGGTGGCGGTCGTCGTGGCAGGGGTGCTCGCGCTCGTCGTGATCCGACGCGGCAACTTCCCCATCCTGGGGGCGAGCGAGGCGGAGCTCGCGCTGCGCTCCGCGCTCAACGAGCTCTTCGTCCGGCCCCGCTTCAAGGAGCTCATCGGTCACCCACTCGCTGTGCTCGCGCTCTTGAACCCGCGCTGGCCGGCCTGGGCGACGGGGCCGCTGATCGTGGCCGGTGTGATCGCGCAGGCCAGCATCCTCAACAGCTTCAGCCACTACCACACGCCGGTCATGATCTCGCTCCAGCGCACCCTGATCGCGCTCGCGCTCGGCGTCGCGATCGGGCTCGTCCTCGTCCCCCTGGCGCGCACCGCCGTGACCCTGGTGCGACGCTGGCTCAACGCCGACGCCGAGGCGGAAGCCGCTCACGCGCCGAGCTCCGACTCGAGCGACACGTGAGCGAGCGACGCGGCGCCGCGCGGGCGGCCCCGTCCCGGGATGCTGGCGCGGTGCGCTGGCTCGTCTCTGGCTACTACGGCGCCGACAACCTCGGGGACGAGGCGCTCCTGGCCGGCCTCCTGGGCGGACTGCGCGCTCGGGGCGCCCGCCGCGTGAGCGTCTTGTCCCTCGACCCCGGGGCGACGCGGGCCGCGCATCACGTCGACGCCCGCCATCGGCTGCTCGGCCTGCCCCGCGCCTTGCTCACGACCGACGTGCTGGTCTCCGGGGGTGGCGGCCTGCTCCAAGACAGCACCAGTCGGCGCAGCCTCGACTACTACCTGGGCGTGATCCGCGCAGCGCGCTCGCTCGGGCGGCGCGTGGTGGTGTACGGCCAGTCGCTCGGGCCTCTCGGCGAGGCCAGCAGGGACCGGGTGAGGCGCGCTCTGCACGGCCTGCCGCTCGGCCTGCGCGACGCCCCCTCGCTGGAGCTCGCAGCCACGCTCGGCCTGGCCGCCAGCCCGGTCGCGGACGCGGCGCTCGCGCTCGCCCCGCCGGCGGGGCGAGCGCGCGACGCGCTCGTGCTGGTGCCGCGCGGCGGCGAGCCGTGGGCAACCGAGACCCTGCGCCGGCTCGGTGCCGACGCCCTCGCGCAGGGTCTGCAGGTCGAGGTCCTGGCCTGCCAGCCGAGCCAGGACGACGCCGAACTCGAGCGACTGCAGGCGGCGCTGCCGGGGTTGAGGTGCCTGCCGAGCGGGCCGCCGGCGACCACGCTGAACGCACTGGCCGGTGCCCGGCTGGTCGCCTCGGTCCGGCTGCACGGGCTCGTGCTCGCCACGGTGGCCGGCGTACCGCACGCCGGCCTGTCGTACGACCCGAAGGTGGCCGGCTTCGCGGAACGCTCTGGGGCGCCGGTCTGGGCCGTGCCGCGTACCTCGGAGGCCGTCGCTGCGACCAGCGCGGCGCTCGGCAGCGTGCTCAGGGCACCGCAGTTCGATGCCGCGGCGCGGCGCGCACTGCTCGACGATGCCCGAGCCGGCCTCGATTGGCTCGTGAGCGAAGGGCTTCACGGTCGCTCATGAAGCGACGCGTACACTGACGCCATGCGAGCCCTCGCCGTGACGCGCCCCACCCTGCTGCTGACGGCCGTGCTGCTGACGGCGGCGCTGCTGCTCACGGGCTCGGTGCAGGCGCGTGACGACGCCATGCGGCAGATGGAAGACCTGCTCCAGCGCGGCTACTACAACTCGGCCGCGCAGTTGAACGGGCCCAACCTGATCCAGCGCTTCCCGGACGACCCGCAGGCTCACCTGCTGTACGCACTGGCGTTGTACTACGTCGGCGACACCGCCGGCGCGCAGGCGTCGCTCGACGCCGCCACCGCCCGGACGACCGGCAGCGTTCCCGCGCGTCACGCCCATCTCGATGGACTGCTGCGCGGCGCGCGTGGTGACGTCACCGGCGCGGTGCGGGCTCTCCAGAACGCGTTCCTGCGCGAGCCGCTGTACGACTACGCGATGGACTGGGCGCGCGTCGCCTGGCAGGCCGGGCTCTACGACGACGCCCTCGAGGGTTTCAGCGCCGCGACCGGCACGGTGCGCGGAAGCCGCGAGCCGTGGCCGCACGTCGGGCGGGGTCGCATCCTCCTGGCGTCGAACCGCACGGCGGAGGCGATCTAAGCGTTCGAGACGGCGATCGAGGTCTTCGAGGCGTTCGATACGGGCAACTCGCGTCTGCCCTCCCCTGCCTACGTCGAGGCCTGGTATCGCTTGGGCGAGGCGTACGAGTCGCTGGGCCGACTGACCGACGCCGAGGTGGCCTACAAGGCGGCACGGAGCGCCGACCCGAACTACGGGCCTGCCGTCGCGGCGATCGACCGGCTCGCCCGCCGTCTCGATTGACCAGTTCGGCGCCTGCCCCGAGGGGTCAGTTCACGAGCTTGGTGCGGCGCGCCTGGAAGTCCTGCAGCACGTAGCGTCCGACCGTGGCGGGGGTGGTGAAGTACGCCTTGCCGCGGGTCATCGCCGAGACGCGCTGGACGAACGCGATCAACTCTGGCTCACGGGCCAGCATGAAGGTGTTGACCTGGATGCCCTGGCGCCGGCAACTCCCGACCTCGCGCAGTGTCTCGCCCAGCACGAGCGGGTCGAGGCCGTAGGCGTTCTTGTAGATGCGCCCGCCCGGCAGCGTGATCGCCGATGGCTTGCCGTCGGTGATCATCACGATCTGCTTCATGTCCTTGTGCTGCCGTGCGAGCAGGCGCTGCGCCAGCCGCAACCCCTCGGCGGTGTTGGTGTGGAACGGCCCGACCTGTGATTGCGCCAGGCGCGTGAGCGGCACCTCCTCGGCCGAGTCGTGGAACAGGACGAAGCGGATGGTGTCACCGCGGTACTGCGTTCGGATCATGTGCGCGAGCGCCAACGCCACGCGCTTGGCGGGCGTGAAGCGGTCCTCGCCGTAGAGGATCATCGAGTGGGAGCAGTCGAGCATCACGACGGTCGCGCACGAGGATTGGTACTCGGCCTGAGCGACGACGAGGTCGTCCTCCTCGAGCCGCAACCGGCCGTCGTCGAGGCCTCGCGCCGCCGCGTTCTTGAACGTCTGCGCGACGTCGAGGTTGAGCGCGTCGCCGAACGCGTACGGCTTGCTCTCACCCGTCGTCTCGACGCCGGTGGTCTGGCGCTCGGTGTCGTGGGCGCCGACGCTCGCCGCTCCCGACGCGCCGAGCACGTCCTTGAGCGTGCGGTAGCCGAGGAAATCGATCGCCTTGTCGGTCAGCTCGAAGGTGCTGTGACCGGGATCGCCCGACCCGCCACCGCTGCCCTCGGCAGCCGATCCCGGTTCCTGCCCCTCGCCCGGGCGCAGGAAGCCCTCCCGCTCCAGGCGCTGCGCGAGCTCTCGCACGGTGCGTCCGAGTTCGCTCTGCAGCCAATCCTCGGCCTCGAGCGCTTGCGACAGCGTCTGCTCGTCGATCAGGTCGTTGGCGATCAACGCCTCGGCGATGGCCTGGTAGAGGTCGTCCATCGTCTGGCGAGCGTCCGGATCGGGGTCCCACGGGTCCCGATCGAAGCCCGACTGCAGCAAGCGGTCTTGCAGCATCCGCATGAGCTCGGCCATGTCGAGGTCGTCGAGGCTGCCCTCGTACTTCGAGTAACGGATCGCAGGCATGGCCGTCAGTTCCAGCGCCTTCGAGCACCCGCGGCCGCCTGGGCGTTCGGTTCTGGCGCGACGTAGCCACGCTCCTCGGAACGAGCCACCTGCCGCTTCGCCACCAGGCCCTCCAGCACGAACTCGGCGGCGACGGCCACGTCGTCGGGGTCGGGCCCCTCGGCCAGCGCTTCCGCCGCAGCCAACAGGCCGGGCACCAGCGCGTAGCGCTCGAGCAAGGCCGTGCCCGTCTCATCGCTCGGCACTTGCAGGGCCTGGTCGGCTTCGAAGTAGCCGACGACGTCGTCGAGCTCGAGCAGCGCGCCGCGGCGGGAGAACACCTGTCCGATGGCGCGCCGGACCAACTCACGTGCGACGGCTTCGCCACCCTTCAGTTCGCCCTCGTACTCCAGCTCGAGCTTGCCGGTGATCGCCGACAACCCTGCGTAGAGGTCCGATGGCCGCACCAGCGGTCGAACGGCCCCGGCCACCAACGCGCGCCGCTCGGCGTTCGACACGACGTCCTCGAGCAGGCTGATCGGCAGCCGCTGCGAGACGCCCGAGTGCTTGTCGACGCGCGCGTCGTCGCGCGCCTGGAACGCCACTTCCTCCACCATCTCGCGAACATAGCTCGGCACCGAGACGCCCGTGTCACGCGCCGTCCAGGCCTCCTGGGCCGTGATCGTCATGGCGTCGTCGACGGTGCGCGGGTAGTGCGTCCGGATCTCCGAGCCGATGCGGTCCTTGAGCGGTGTGATGATCTTGCCGCGTGCGGTGTAGTCCTCGGGGTTGGCGCTGAACACGAGCAACAGATCGAGCGCGAGACGCACGGGGTAACCCTTGATCTGGACGTCGCCCTCTTGCATCACGTTGAACAGCGCGACCTGGACCTTGCCGGCGAGGTCCGGGAGTTCGTTGATCGCGAAGATCCCACGGTTCGCCCGTGGCAGCAGGCCATAGTGCACGGAACGCGGGTCGCCGAGCTGCGTTCCGAGTCTGGCGGCCTTGATCGGGTCGATGTCGCCGACGATGTCGGCCACGGTGACGTCGGGCGTCGCCAGCTTCTCGACGTAGCGCGCGTCGCGCGGCAACCAGTCCACCGCGGCGTCGTCACCTTGCTCGGCGACGAGCGACTTGCCCTCGAGGCTGATGGGGGCGAACGGGTCGTCGGGCAACTCGGCGTCGCGCAGGATCGGCACTTCTGGGTCGAGCAACTCGGTCAGGGCGCGTAGGAGGCGCGTCTTCGCCTGCCCCCGCAGACCCAGCAGGATGAAGTTGTGCCGCGACAGCAACGCGTTGACGACCTGCGGCACGACGCTCTCCTGGTACCCGAGGACGCCCGGGAACACGGTGTGACCCTGCCGCAGGCGCGCTACGAGGTTGGCGCGCAACTCGTCCTTGACACCGCGACCGGCGGTGGCCTCCCAGGCGCTGCCCCGCAGCGCGCCGAGGGTGGTGGGCTTCATGACAGGTCGTGCGCGTGCACGACGCACGTCGCGGGTGAGGTGAGGGACATGGGGCATGGTAGCACCGCCTGCTGGCGGCGCCGTATGCAGCCTCACGGAGTGGCGCGGCGCCCCCATCTTGGTGCCACACCTCGGTACGCTCGATGCCATGGACTCCATCCGTTCGGCCGAACTCATCGCCGTGGGCACCGAGCTGCTCCTGGGCGAGATCGTCGACACCAACACCGCCTACTTGGCACGCGCGCTCGCGGATCGCGGCGTCGACGTCTACTGGTCACAACGGGTCGGCGACAACCGCGGGCGCATCACCGAAGCGATCGACACCGCGCTCTCGCGCGCCGACCTCGTGCTGCTGTGCGGCGGCCTGGGTCCCACCGAGGACGACCTCACGCGTGAAGCGATCGCAGACGCCGTCGGCGAAACGCCCGTGGTCGACGCCGAGCTCGAGCGCGTGTTGCGCGAGCGCTTCGGCCGCCTGGGCCGCGACATGCCGAACGGCAACCTCAAGCAGGCCTGGCTCCTCCCGAGCGCCGAAGCGCTGCCGAACCCTGCGGGCACCGCGCCGGGCTGGCTGGTGCGCACGAGCTTCGCTGGCGCCCCGCGGCTCGTGGCCGCGCTGCCTGGCCCGCCGCGCGAGCTCACCCAGATGTGGAACGAGCAGCTCGTCCCCCGGCTGGTGTTCCCCGGCGCCGTCTTCGCGGCCGCCACGCTCAAGACCCACGGCATCGGCGAGTCGCACGTCGGCAGCGCGCTGGCTGGGTTGACGGAGCGCGCCAACCCTTCGGTCGCCACGTACGCGAAGCGTGATGGCGTGCACGTGCGCGTCGCTGCCAAAGGCGCCAGCCGCGAGGCAGCGCGGGCGGCGCTCGAGCCGGTGCTGCGCGAGGTTGAACGGCGCCTCGACGGCCACGTGTGGGGACGCGATGCGGACGAGCTGCCCACGCTCGTGCTCCAGGCATTGCGCACGCAGGGGCTCGAGCTCGCCATCGTCGACGGCGCCAGCGGAGGCGCCTTGATCGACCGCCTGGACGAGGCCGGGGACGATCGCGAGGGGTGGCCGCTGACGAGCGCCGTGATAGCATGGCGCGACGACGCGATGGCCGTGCTCGGGGCGGAGATGGACGCGCCAGCGAGCCTCGACCGGGATGGCGCCGACGCGCAAGCGATCGCGGCGCACCTGGCCGAAACCGGCCGCGCACGTTGTGCTGCGGACCTTTGCCTGGCGCTCGCCCCTTGGCGGGTGAACGCCATGGACGGGACGCCGGCGGGAGCCTCGTGGTTGAGCGCGTGGGCGATCGCCGGACCGAACGGGACGGAGGCGCGGCGTGTGACCCTGCCCGAGTTGGGGCATGGGTGGCGCCGTGAGCGCGTGGCGTTCACCGCCCTCGTCGCCCTGTGGACGCAGCTGGCAAGGACCTGACCGGCGCCGCGGGTTCCGCCCGTGGTGGCCCGAGCGCGCCGAGGTTCTGGAGCACGCATTGACCAGGCAGCGGCAGCGCCCTCTGGAGGCGACGGTTGACATGGACGACCACAGGAAGAAAGCGCTCGACACGACGCTCTTGCAGATCGAGCGTCAGTTCGGTAAGGGTTCGATCATGCGGTTGGGTGATGATCCGGGGGGGTTGTCGTTCGAGGTGATTTCGTCGGGGTCGCTGAGCGTGGATGTGGCGTTGGGTGTTGGTGGGTTTCCGCGGGGGCGGGTGGTGGAGATTTATGGGCCGGAGTCGGGGGGGAAGACGACGTTGGCGTTGCATGTGGTGGCTGAGGCGCAGCGGGGTGGTGGGGTGGCGGCGTTCGTGGATGCTGAGCATGCGTTGGATCCGTCGTATGCGAAGGCGTTGGGTGTGGATGTGGAGGAGTTGTTGGTGTCGCAGCCTGATACGGGGGAGCAGGCGTTGGAGATCGTGGAGTTGTTGGTGCGTTCGGGGGCGGTGGATGTGGTGGTGGTCGATAGTGTGGCGGCGTTGACGCCGCGGGCGGAGATCGAGGGGGAGATGGGGGATTCGCATGTGGGGTTGCAGGCGCGGTTGATGAGTCAGGCGTTGCGGAAGTTGACGGGGGTGATGAGCA
>PWQI01000094.1 GCA_003556805.1 Trueperaceae bacterium
CCCAGCCGGCGCCCTGGCTGAAGCCGGAGCGGCTCTTCTGGCCCTTCTGGCCGCGGCCGGCGGTCTTGCCGCGGCCGCTGCCCAGGCCCCGGCCGACGCGCTTGCGCGTCTTCTTGCTGCCCGGGGCGGGCTTGAGGTCGTTGAGTTTCACGCGTTGGCCTGCCCTTCGATGGTCAATAGGTAGGCGACTTTGTCGACCATCCCGCGGACGTCAGGGGTGTCCTTGACCTCGCGGGTGTCGCCTGTCTTGCGCAACCCCAGCGCGCGCACGGTGGCGCGTTGCTTCTCGGGGACGCCGATGAGGGAGCGGCGGAGGGTGATCTTCATTCCGCTGCCTCGCGGGCACGCACGCTCTCCTCGAAGGTGCGCAGCTGCTTCAGGCCGTCGATCACCGCGTAGGCGACGTTGGTCTGGTTGCGCGAGCCGAGCTCCTTCGTGAGCAGGTTGCGGTAGCCGGCGAGCTCGACGATCGCGCGCGGCACGGAGCCGGCGATCACGCCGGTGCCGGCGCCGGCGGGCTTGAGCATCACGCTCGAGGTGCCGTGCTGACCCTGCACCTCGTGCGGGATGGTGCCGGGGTCCTCGATCGGGACCTCGATCAGGTTGCGCCGCGCGACGTACTGGCCCTTCTGGACCGCGACGGGCACTTCCTTGGCCTTGCCGAGCCCGACGCCTACGCGACCCTGGCGGTCGCCGATGACGACCATCGCGCCGAAGCGGAAGCGCCTGCCGCCCTTGTACGTCTTGGCGGTGCGGCGGATGAAGATGACCTTGTCTTCGAAGTCGTTGTCTGCCATCAGAATTCCAGGCCCCCTTCACGGGCACCCTCGGCCAGCGCCTTGACGCGGCCGTGGTAGCGGTACGGGCCACGGTCGAACACCACGCGGCTCACGCCGGCGGCCTTGGCGCGCTCGGCGAGCGCCAGGCCGACGGCCTTGGCGTGGTCGACCTTCTTGCCCGAGGGAGCCAGCGTCTTGCTGTTCGCCTCGGCGAGGGTGTGGCCGGTCAGGTCGTCGATGATCTGGGCGTAGATGTGTTTGGCGCTGCGGAAGACCGACAGGCGCGTGCGCCCGGTGTCGACGGGGCGACGGATGCGCTTGCGGGTCCGAAAGGTGCGGCGCTCGCGGGTGGTTAGGCTCTTCATACGCTTCCTCCCGCTCAGCGGGCCGCGGCCTTGCCGGGCTTGAGCTTGACGTACTCGCCTTGGTAGCGCACACCCTTGCCGTGATAGGCGTCGGGGGAGCGAACGGCGCGGATGTCGGCGGCGACTTGACCGACGAGCTGCTTGTCGATGCCCGAGATCTGGATCTTGGTGGGCTCGGTGCTCGTGATGGTGATGCCCGCCGGCGGCTCGATCACCACGGGGTGCGAGAAGCCGAGGCTCAGCTCGAGGTTGGAGCCCTTCATGGCGCAGCGGTAGCCGACGCCCTGGATCTCCAGGTTCTTGCTGTAGCCCTCGGTCACGCCGGTGACGGCGTTGGCGATCAGCGAGCGGGCGAGGCCGTGCTGGGCGCGGTCGTCGCGGCGGTCGCTGGGGCGCGAGACGACGGCTTGACCGTCCTCGAGCTTGACCTCGAGGCGCGTGTTGATCGGCACCTCCAGGGTCCCCTTCGGGCCCTTGACGGTGACGTGTCCCTCACGGACGGTGAGCTCGACGCCCTTGCCGATCGGGATGGGCGAACGGCCGATGCGGCTCATCACCACACCTCGCAGACGACCTCGCCGCCGACGTTGGCGCGGCGAGCGTCGCGATCCACCATCAGACCCTGCTGGGTGCTGATGACGGCGATACCGAGCCCGCCGCGGACGACGGGGACGGCCTTGGCCTTGGCGTAGGCGCGGCGTCCGGGCTTGGACACGCGCTTGATCTCGTTGATGATCGACGAGCGCCTCGGCCCGTACTTCAGGCCGATGCGCAAGACGGGGTGACCGTCGGCGTTGGTGGCGTCTTCGAGCGACTTCAGGTAGCCCTCGCGCACCAGGACCTGAGCCAGGGAGCGCTTGAACTTGCTGGTCGGTACGTCGACGCTCGGGGCCGCGATCGCCGCTGCGTTGCGGATGCGGGTGAGCATGTCGGCAATTGGGTCTGAATGCATCGTTTCCTCCGCGGGGATGGTCTCAGGCCAAAGCGGCCTGATCATCTCCCCTGAGATGTGGTGTCTCGGTTATCGGCCGCTCACCAGCTGGCTTTGGTGACGCCGGGCAGGTAGCCCTTGTGGGCCATCTCCCGCATGCAGATGCGGCACAGGCCGAAGTCGCGCAGGTAACCGCGCGAACGGCCGCAACGCGTGCAGCGGTTCACCTGTCGGCTGCTGAACTTCGCCGGACGCGCCGACTTGGCAATGTGGGCTTTGGTCGCCATGGTTCTCCTTACTTCCGGAAGGGCATGCCGAGGAGCTCGAGGAGGCTGCGGGCCTCTTCGTCGGTCGCTGCGCTCGTGACGATGGTGATGTCCATGCCGCGCGTGGCATCGACCTGGTCGAAGCTGATCTCCGGGAACACCAGCTGCTCGCGCAGGCCGAGGCTGTAGTTGCCGCGGCCGTCGAAGGCGTTGGCGCTGATACCGCGGAAGTCACGCACGCGGGGGAGGGTGACGTTGATCAGCTTGTCGAGGAAAGCCCACATGCGCACGCCGCGCAGGGTGACCTTCAGGCCGATGTTCATGCCGGCGCGAAGCTTGAAGTTCGAGACCGACTTCTTGGCCTTGGTGATGACCGGGCGCTGCAGCGTGATGGTGGCGAGCTCCTTCGAGGCCTTGTCCAGCACCTTGCTGTCTTCACGCGCCTCGCCGACGCCCATGTTGACCACGATCTTCTCGATGCGCGGCACGGCCATGGGGTTGGTGTAGCCATGGCGCTCGTTGAGCTGCGGCATGATCTCGCGGTACTGCCGCCTGATGGGCAGGTCGACCTTCTGCACCGTGCTCTCCTTACCCTTACTCATCGAGGACCGTCCCGCTGGCGCGCGCGACGCGGACCTTGCGGCCCTCCTCGTTCGTCGTGATCCCGATGCGGGTGGGGCCACCGGTCGTGGGATCGAGCAGGCGCACGTTCGAGACGTGGATGGGCGCCTCTTGCTCCTTGAAGCCACCGCGCGGGTTCTCCTGCGTGGGCTTCTGCGCCTTCTTGATCACGTTGACGTTCTTGACGAGGACGCGCAGCGACTCGTGGTTCACCTGCAGCACCTCGCCCTCGGCGCCGCGGTGCTTGCCGGACATGACCCGGACCGTGTCGCCCTTCTTGAGGCGAAGCTTCGCCATCACAGCACCTCCGGTGCCAGCGACACGATGCGCATGAAGCGCTTCTCGCGCAGCTCGCGTGCGACCGGGCCGAACACGCGCGTGCCGCGCGGCTCGTTCTGGGGGTTGATGAGGACGGCGGCGTTGCTGTCGAAACGGATCGACGAGCCGTCCGCGCGGTTGATCTCCTTCTTGGTGCGGACGATGACGGCTTTGACGACGTCACCCTTCTTCACCGCGGCGTGCGGGATCGCGTCCTTCACCGCCGCGACGATGATGTCGCCCACACCGCCGACGAACTGCTGACCGGTACCGAGCACACGGATGCATTGGATGCGCCGGGCGCCGGAGTTGTCGGCAACGTCGAGGTAGCTCTCCTGCTGAATCATGGGTGCTTCCTCAGACCCGAGCTTTCTCCACGAGTCGCGTCACGACGAAGCGTTTGCGACGGCTCATGGGGCGGGCGGCGATGATCTCGACGACGTCGCCGACGCCGTAGGCGTTGGTCTCGTCGTGAGCCAGGTACTTCTTCGATACCCTGACGACCTTGCCGTAGAGCGGGTGCTTGAAGCGCCGCTCGACGTAGACGGTCACGGTCTTGTCGGCGCCGTCGCTGGTGACGCGCCCTTGGAGGACCTTCTTCACTTCGCCTGCTCCTTCTCGGTGGCGATCGTCAGCAACCGGGCGATCTCACGCTTGGCAGCGCGGATGCGCCGCGGGTTGCTGGCCTGGCCGACGGCGGCCTGGAAGCGCAAGTCCATGAGCTCCTCGCGGCGCTCGTCGACGGCTTCCTTGATCTCCTCGGCGTTGAGGTTCCGCGCCTCATTGGGCTTCATCGTAGACCTCGCGCTGGACCATCTTGACCTTGATGGGGAGCTTGTGACCGGCGAGGCGGAACGCCTCCTTGGCCTGCTCCTCGGTCACGTTGGCGACCTCGAAGAGCACGCGGCCCGGCTTGACGACCGCGACCCAGTACTCCACGGCGCCCTTCCCCTTCCCCATTCGGACCTCTTGGGGCTTCTTGGTGACGGGCTTGTCGGGGAACACACGGATGTAGATCTTGCCGCCACGGCGGAAGAAGCGGCTCATGGTGATGCGGCAGGCCTCGATCTGGTTCGACTTGATCCAGGCGGGCTCCATCGCGACGAGACCGAAGTCGCCGAAGGCGAGGTAGTCGCCGCCCTTGGTGTCGCCCGACATGCGGCCGCGCATCTGCTTGCGGTACTTGACGCGTTTCGGAAGCAGCATGGCTCAGCGATCCTTCCGGACGCGCGGCTTGCCCGTGGCGGCACCACCGGCGCCACCGGCACCGGCATCGCGACCACGGCCACCACCGGGGCCACCGGGGGCACCGGGGCCGCGACGGGCCTGCGGACGACGGCGACGGCCGCGCTTGTCCTCGTCCTGGCGGGGGCGCGGGAGCACGGCGCGGCCGCGGGTGCGGTCGCCGACGATCTCGCCGTGGAAGACCCAGGCCTTCACGCCGATGACGCCGTACGTGGTCTTGGCCCGCGCGGTGCCGTAGTCGATGTCGGCGCGCAGCGTCTGCAGCGGCACGCGGCCGTCGCTGTACCACTCGGGGCGCGCCTGCTCGCTCCCGCCCAGGCGACCGGAGCAGCGGATCTTGACGCCCTTGGCGCCAGACTCCATGGTGCGCTGCACGGCCTGCTTCATGGCGCGGCGGAAGGCGAAGCGGCGCTCGAGCTGCTCGGCGATGCGCTGCGCCACCAAGGTGGCGTTGGTGTTGGGGTTCGGCACTTCCTGCACGTTGACGGCGATGGTCCCCTTGACCTTGCCGTCGAGCTTGGTGCGCAGGGCCTTGATCGACTCGCCGCCGCGGCCGATGACGAC
>PWQI01000355.1 GCA_003556805.1 Trueperaceae bacterium
GAGAGCCGGGCGGCCGACGCGGATCGTCACGGCGCGGAGGGCGTTGATCGGTCCGAAGGTGGCGGCGGCGGAGCGGCGCTCGGCGAGGTCGCGCTCGATCGCGGGGAGCGCTGCGGTCAGGATGATCGGGTGCAGGTTCGTCATGGCGTCCTCCTGGGATGCGCGGGGCTTGGGTGGCGTTCGTTAGTCAGAGTATAAAGCCAGTCTTTCTATTCTGTCAAGTGCCGGTTGCCGAATTGATGAGCCATGATGCACGCAGGCGCCCCCGGCGCGATGCCGAGGGCGCCTGGACGCGTCGTGGACGGGGTGCCGGTACCTGGAGGCGCCGGGGCGTCCCGGCAGGGGCGTCACGGCAGAGTCGTCGGTGCAGGGTCGTCAGCGTAGGGTCGTCAGTGTCGGGCCGTCAACGCCGGGCGAGGCGCGATGCGGTCTGCGGCGCGTTGAGGTCGCCGATGCGGTCGAGTCGAGCCGCGAGCTGCTCGAGACCGCGGGCGGCTGCATGCGCTCCGCGGACGACGAACGCGGGCAGCGCCACGAGGGCGGGCAGCACGCCTGCGCGGGCGAGCAGCGCAGCGTCGCGCTCCGAGGGGACGCCCAGCCGCCGCTTGGCGGCGGCTTCGGCCTCACGGACGAGGGCGGTCGTGTACAAGTCGATCATGATGGCACCTTGTTGGCGGGGCGCGCCGCTCGAGGCGGCGGAAGAGGTGGGTGCGATCGAGCCCCTGGTGCCGTGAGCGTTGAGCTCAGCGGTTGGTCCAGTGGGCGTTCAGGCGGGGACGGCGTTCACCGTCGGCGTAACCGGCGCGGCGAAGGCGTTCGGTCAGGCTGTAGATGCGCGGTTCGTTCGAGCGCACGTAGCGCAGCGCGGCCAGCATGGCGTCGACCATGGCGACTCCTCTCTATGCGAACTGGGCAGAAAAAACCTCGGCCGAGGCCGAGGACACACGCAGCGTTCCGGCGTCGTCAGACGCTCGAAGCGCGTACTCCTCGGGGGTGGGCGGTCGGTGGCGCTGCAACGCAACCGAGAGCCTGCGGCAGATCGTGTCGTTCGGTCATCCTGTCGCCACCTCCTCACGTGCCCGGGCGCGTCGCTGGCGCCTCTGAGCCGAACGAGATGCTAGCACGACGATGCGGTGTATGCAAGAGGGTATCCGGCATATCCCGGCGCCTTCAGGACGCGACGTCCGGCACCCCTTCGCTCGCGCGCCGCTCGCCCTCGATCTGGCGGCGCTCGTGCTTCGGTCGCATCAGCGACACCACCACCTCGTACGCCTCCGGCGTCGAGGCGCTCCGCACCACGCACACGTCGAGACCGAGCCCGTCGAACACCAGCGGCATCGACCGCAACACGGCCATGCGCGGGCCACTCACCACGACGAGCGTCACGTCGGTCGCGCGCCGGCCATCACCGAAACCGACCGTCACGCCGAGCTCCTTCGCTCGTGCCCGCAAGCGCTGGCGCAGCCGCGCCACCGACACCGGGACGGGGGGCTCCGCGGCCCGCCGCTGCATGCTCAGTACGCCTTCGCGAACACGACCTTGACGGGGTACCCCGAGGGGCGACCGGTGTGCACGCACACCGAGCCCTCCGCCGGCACGCCATCGAGCGGGATGCAGCGAACCGTCGCCTTGGTCGCCTCCTGGATCGCCGCCTCCGACGCCGGATCGCCGCAGTGCGTCGCGATCGCGAAACCGGACTCGACCTGCTCCACGAGTTCGTCGTAGCTGTGCACCTCACGCATGCGCGCGGCACGGAAGTCGAGCGCACGCTGGAAGAGCCGTTCGTGGAAGCCACCCAGGCCGTCCACGAGGAACTCGACCAGGCCGCTCAGCGGCACCGCCGTCTTGTCGTCGGCAAGCCGGTCCTTCACCAGCGCCGTTCCGGCGGCGAGGTCCTTCGGCCCGAGTTCGACGCGCAGAGGCACGCCCTTGCGCTCCCACTCGTTGAACTTCCAGCCCGGGCTCATGCCGTCGCGGTCGTCGACCTTCACGCGCACGCCCGCAGAGCGCAGCTCCGCCGCGATGCGGTCGACCTCGGCCCCCACGAGCGCCTTGGCGTCCTCGTCGTTGCCACGGGCGATCGGGACGATCACGATCTGATGGGGTGCCAGTTTGGGCGGCATCACCAAGCCGGCGTCGTCGCCGTGCGACATGATGATGGCCCCGATCATCCGCGTCGACAGGCCCCACGAGGTGGTGTGCGCGAACGCCTGCTGGTTGTGCACGTCGTTGAAGGTGATGCCGAACGCCTTGGCGAAGTTCGTGCCCAAGTAGTGGCTCGTCCCCGACTGGAGCGCCTTGCCGTCGCGCATCATCGCCTCGATGGTCAGCGTCTGTACCGCACCGGCGAAGCGCTCGCCCTCGGTCTTCTCGCCCCGGATCACCGGCACGGCCGCGAACTGCTCCGCGAAGGTGGCGTAGACGTCGAGCATCTGCCGCGTCTCGGCGCGCGCTTCTTCCTCGTCGGCGTGGGCCGTGTGCCCCTCCTGCCACAGGAACTCGGTCGTGCGGAGGAACGGGCGCGTGCGCATCTCCCAACGCACCACGTTGCACCACTGGTTGTAGAGCAGCGGCAGGTCGCGGTAGCTCTGCACCCACTTGGCGTACAGCTCGCCGATGATCGTCTCGGACGTAGGCCGGATCGCGAGCGGCTCGTCGAGTTCCTGGCCGCCCGCGTGCGTGACCACCGCCAACTCGGGCGAGAAGCCCTCGACGTGCTGCGCCTCGCGCTGGAAGTAACTCATGGGGATCAGCATCGGGAACGACAGGTTCTCGTGGCCCGTCGCCTTGAACATCGTGTCGAGCTCGCGCTGGATGTGCTCCCACAGGGCGTAGCCGTACGGCCGGATCACGAACGCACCGCGCACCGGACCCAGGTCGACCAGGTCGGCCTTGTAGACGAGCTCGTTGTACCACGCACTGAAATCGGTGGATTGGGGCGTCAGACCCTGCTGCTTCGCCATGTCGCGGACAAGCCTACCAGGCGCAGCCCCGGCCCGGGCAGCGCGTCGCACGTCCCGGTCGGGCAGGCGCCGGTCGCGTACGCGCCACGCCGCATCGCTGCGCGGCGCGTACGATCGCCGTAGCCATGGCCACCCGCACCCCCACGCCCGACGAACTCGCCGCGGCCGCACCGCACTTGCCCGTGGCCCTGTACGACGGCTCGTGCGTGTTCTGCACCGCGCAGGCGGCGCGCGCCCGGCGTTGGGCGCGCGGCGGCCTCGCGGTGCGGCCGCTGCAGGAGGCCCTCGACGACGTCCCGTGGGTCGATCCCGACGACGCGCTCGAGGCCCTGCACCTGGTCGACCGCGACGGGCGCAGCTACGTCGGCGCCGCCGCGATCGTGCGGCTGCTGCGGCTCACCCGACCGCTGCTCGGCGTCCTGGTGCTGCCCTACCACCTGCCGGGCGTGCGCTGGCTGGCCGAGCGGGCCTACGCGAGCGTGGCCGCGCGACGCTACGACATCGCCGGCCGTCACGACGCCTGCGACGAGGGTGTGTGCGGGGTGCCGTGGGCCGAGCGCACCGAGGGGCAGGAGCGCAGCGCCACCGACGCGTGACCTGAGCAGCCGCGCGGCGCTCGTGTCGGGCGGTCGCTAGAGCACCAACACCGGCCGGCCCGCGAGCACCAGCGTCCGCTCGAGCACCCCCCCGAGCAGGGACTCGAGCCAGCGTGAGTAGCGGTAGCTGCCCATCAGCACGAGCTCGCAGTCGCGCTCC
This sequence comes from Trueperaceae bacterium, assembly GCA_003556805.1. GTDB lineage: Bacteria > Deinococcota > Deinococci > Deinococcales > Trueperaceae > CSSed10-48. Next base: position 3,720 of record PWQI01000355.1, read on the forward strand.
TCGGCGACGGCGATGAGGGCGTCGGGCACCGCTCCGCGACGATCGACGTAGTCGGCCTCGACGCCGAAACGCTCAAGGTAGCGCCTGGCCGCGTCGAGGGTCGCGGCCGCGTTGCGCTGCAGCTCCGCGACGGTGCACACCACCAGCGTGGTGTCCCACTTCGCCGCCAGGTACGCGCCGACGAAGAGCGCCTGATCGGCGCGTGAGCCGCCGTCGTAGGCGACGAGGGCGCGCGCCAGCGGCCGCGGCGCACCGATCGTGACGAGCACGGGGCGCGGCGAGCGTCGCAACAACCCCTGGTAGCGCGGTGCCAGGTGCCACTCGCTGCCGCCTGGGGTCGGGATCACCAGGGGTGCCACCACCACGTCGACCCACGCGGCCCGCTCACGCAGCGCCGCGACCGGGTCGCCCACGGTGACGGCGAACTGGACCTCGATACCGGCGGTCTCCCCCGCCTGCGCGACCGCGGCGCGGAGCGCGGCGACGTCGTCGCTCTCCACGGCCGCGGCGTCGGGCACCACGTGCAACCCGTAGACCCGCGAGCGCTCACGCTGCGCCACCACCAGCGCTTGCTCGAGCGCAGCGATGCCGTGCACCACGTCGGGTATGGAGACCAAGAGGTCGTCGGCGATCGCCACCTCATCGCGCCCCTCGGTCTTGTTCGCCCGCACCGCGTGCAGGACGCCATCGCGGCGCTCGGTGTCGAGCCCTTGGCCGCCCTCGAAGCCGAGCGCCTCGGCGATCGTCTCGCTCGGGAGCGTGAAGCCGAGTTCCTGTTCGAGGCGGCCGCGATGCTCCGAGAGCCACAGGTACAGGTCGGTCTCCGTGCGACCCGGGAAGTCGCGCATGACCCCGCTGGCGCGGATCGACGCCACGACGGGCCGGTAGACGGTGTCGTACCAGTGCGCCACGGCCTCGTCGAAGGGGACGTCACGCTCCTCGTCGATACCCATGAAGTAGTGGTGCACGTCGATGTGCTCACGCAGGCGCTCGTAGGCGCCGGGCACCGTCACCGCCAGGCTGGCGTCGGGGCGGAGTTCGTCGATGCCGGTCGACTCGACGAAGCGCGAGTGCTCCTCGAGCAGGATGAGGTCGCTCGGGTCGACGTCGGCGCTGAGCGGTACGCGGGCGTGCACCGGCGTGACGTAGGCCTGGATGGTGGGCGCGCCCAACTGGCGGGCGACCGAGACGCGATGGTTCCCATCGCGCACGAAGTAGGCCTGGCCGATCCGGTAGAGCTCCACGGGAGGCGTGCCCATCGGACCGGTCATCGCCACGCTCACGCCGACCCAGCGGGCCTTGTCGGCGTCGACCCGGGGCAGGAACTCGCGCGTGAAGTCGTTGTA
>PWQI01000024.1 GCA_003556805.1 Trueperaceae bacterium
CGTTCCGCCCGCTCACGAGCCCGTCGGGCGAGCCGGTGAAGGCCGTCTACGTCTTCACCCAGATGCTCCTGAACGTGCTCGGCAAGGAGCGCCCCGACTTCCTCGCCGTCGCCTTCGACGTGTCCGACGAGACCACCGAGCGCAAGACCTTCTACCCGGCCTACAAGGCCCAACGCGAGGCGGCGCCGGACGATCTGCACAGCCAGTTCGCGCGCGCGGTCCAGGTGATCGAGGCGATGGGCATCCCCATCTTCCAGGTCGAGGGGTTCGAGGCCGACGACGTGATCGCCACCATCGCCAAGCGGCTCGAGGGCAGCGACGTCGAGCTCCGCATCGCCAGCAAGGACAAGGACCTGCACCAGATCCTGACGCCGCAGGTGAAGCTGTGGGATCCGAAGGACGGCACCCTGATCGATCCGGACACGCTCTGGGAGCTGCGGGGTTACCGGCCGGAGCAGTCCGTCGAGATCCAGACGTTGGTGGGGGACCCGACTGACAACGTCCCCGGCGTGTCCGGTGTCGGCGTGAAGACGGCTGCGAAGCTCATCGAGCGCTATGGCAGCGCCGAGGCGGTGCTGACGCACGCCCACGAGCAGACGCCGAAGCTGCGCGAGCGGCTGCTCGCAGCGGCCGACGTACTGCCGGTCACGCGCCAGCTCGTGACGCTGCGCGACGACCTCGAGCTAGCGTTCGATCTCGACGTCTGCCGCACGCCAGTCGTGACGCGAGAGGCCGTGCAGGCGCTGTTCCAGGAGCTCGGCTTCCGGAGCTTCGTGGAGCAACTCCCACCCGCGGACGCGGCCGCGCAACCCGGCGAGGGCGCCCAGGTCAAGGTGCACGAAGCGACGTACCACCTGGTCGACACCCCTGACGCGCTCGCTGCCTTCGCGCGACAGGTAGGGGATCAGCACGTGCTGGCGATCGACACCGAGACCACCAGCCTGCGGCCCGTCGATGCCGACCTGGTCGGGTTGGCCTTCGCCTGGCAGGCCGGTGAGGCCTGGTACGTGCCGGTGCGCAGCCACGTCGCGCCGACACTCGAACCCGAGGCCGCGTTGGCAGCGCTGCGGCCCGTCCTGGAAGACGGCGCGGTCACCAAGGTGGGCCAGAACCTCAAGTACGACCTCAGCGTGCTCGCGGGTGCTGGCGTGACGCTGCGTGGCACGCTCTTCGACACCATGGTCGCCGCGGCGCTGCTCAACCCCGAGCGGCGCGGCGTCGGCATGGACGACCTCGCGCGCGATCTGCTCGGCGTGCGCACCACGCCGATCAGTGATCTGATCGGCAAGGGCAAGCAGCAGCGCTCGATGCTCGACGTCCCGATGGAGCAGCTGCTGCCGTACGCGGGCGAGGACGCCGAAGTGACGTGGCGCCTCTACGAGCGCTTGAGCAGCGAGCTCGACGCCGCCGGCGGCCGCTTGCGCACCCTCTTCGACACGGTCGAGATGCCGCTGGTGCGGGTCCTCGCCGCGATGGAGCGCGCCGGCATCAGCCTCGACGTCGAGCGCTTGCGGGTGTACCGCGCGCAGCTCGTGACGCGCATCGGAGCCCTCCGCGCGCGCGTGCTCGACGCCGCCGGCGGCGACTTCAACCTCGACAGCCCCAAGCAGCTCTCCAGCGTCCTGTTCGAGCGGCTGAAGCTGCCGGTCGTGAAGAAGACGAAGACCGGCTACTCGACCGACGCCGAGGTGCTCGAGACGCTCGCCAGCGAGACCGGCCACCCGCTGCCGGCGCTCGTCCTCGAGTACCGCGAGTTGACCAAGCTGCTCGGAACGTACGTCGACCCGCTGCCCTCGTACGTGTCGCCACGAACGGGACGCCTGCACGCCAGCTTCCATCAGGCCGGAGCCGCAACGGGCCGGCTGTCGTCGTCGGACCCGAACATCCAGAACATCCCCATCCGCAGCGACGCCGGCCGCGAGATCCGCCGCGCCTTCGTCGCGTGCGACGAAGAGCACCTGCTCTTAACGGCCGACTACTCGCAAGTGGAGCTCCGCTTCCTGGCGCATTTCTCGGAGGACGAGGAACTCATGCGCGCCTTCCGTGATGGGCTCGACATCCACGCTTACGTTGCCGCCCAGATCTTCGGGGTGCCGCTCGACGAGGTCGCTCCTGAGCAGCGGCGCGTGGCCAAGACGGTCAACTTCGGCATCGTCTACGGCCAAGGCTCCTTCGGTCTGGCCCGGACCCTGCGGATTCCCCAGGCCGACGCGCGCGCCTTCATCGAGGCCTACAAGGCCCGCTACACCGGCCTGGAGCGCTTCTTGCAGCGCTGCGTCGAGGAAGCCAAGAGCACCGGCGGTGTGGAGACGATCCTGGGTCGGCGGCGACCGATCCCGCAGGTACACAGCCGCAACCCCAACGAGCGCGCGCTGGGCGAGCGCCTGGCGATCAACACCGTCATCCAGGGATCGGCCGCCGACCTGATCAAGCTGGCGATGGTGCATCTGTCGCGACGGCTGGACGACGAGGGCCTCGCGACGCGCATGCTGGTGCAGGTCCACGACGAGCTGGTGCTCGAGACGCCGAAGCGTGAGGCGGAGCAGGCCGGGGCGATCACCGTCGAGGCGATGACGAACGCGCTCGAGCTGCGCGTACCGTTGGTGGTGGACTCGGCCATCGGCCCCAACTGGCTCGAGGGGAAGGGCTGAGGGGCAGCACGAACGCGCGCGGCCGTGTACCTGGCCATGGGCCTCCAGACGGTACAATCGCCCGCGATGCGGATCCTGGTCAGCAACGACGACGGCGTCTACAGCCCCGGCATCCGGGCGCTCGCGCGCGTGGCGCAGGACTACGGTGACGTCCGCGTGGTGGCGCCGGACGTGGAGCAGTCGGCCATGGGCCACGCCATCACCGTCCGTCGCCCCTTGCACTACCAACGCGCACAGCTCGACGGTCTCGAGGCGTTCCGGGTGGACGGCACGCCGGCGGACGCCGTGGCGCTTGGTGCGCACCATTGGGACAAGGTCGACCTGGTCCTTTCTGGCATCAACCTAGGACTCAACATCGGGCACAACGTCCGCCACTCCGGCACCGTCAGCGCCGCCATGCAGGCAGCGTTCCTGAGCATCCCCGCCATCGCCTTCAGCGCGCCCGTCAACGGCGATCCGGTCGATTACGGGGCGTTCGAGCCGTACCTGCGTGAGGTGCTCGAGATGGCGCTGCGACTCGACGACCTGCCGCTGCTCAACGTCAACTTCCCGCTCGAACCCCGCGGGCTGCGCTGGACTCGACAGAGCGTGCGTCACTACGACGGTTTCGTGATCCCGGCGGAGGACCCCATGGGCAGGACCCATTACTGGTTCGGCGATGAGCCGCGCGAGCAGGTCGAGCACGGTACCGACCGCTGGGCGATCGAGCACGGCTACGTGTCGCTCACGCCCTTGCGGCTCGACCTCACCGACGATCAGCGGCTGGAGCGCGCGTTGCGCACGCTCCAGGACCGCGAGGCGTAACCGGAACGCTCGTCGCCGTGCGAGGGATGACCTACAAGCGCTTCCGACGGCTGCTGGCCGAGATGGTGGACGAGCTGCCGCCGGCGTTCCTCCGCGGGCTCCAGGGGGTGCATGCGATCGAGGAGGCGAAGCCCGAGGAGGACTTCGTTGACGTCTGGCGCATGGGCGAGTACCTCGATCCGGGCGCCGAATCGTTCCTTGGTGGCGGTGAGGGCCTGGGGCGACACGTCGCGTTGTACTACGGCAGCTTCGTGCGCATCGCCGAGGGCGACCCCGACTTCGATTGGGAAGGGGAGATGTGGGAGACGCTCACGCACGAGCTGAGGCACCACGTCGAGTCGTTGGCGGGCGAGGACGGCCTCATCCAGGAAGACGAGTTCGTGGCGCGCGAGTTCGAGCGTGAGGCGAGCGATGACGAGGTGGCGGCGCAGCTGCCGCGTCGCTGGCGCTGGCCCTGGCAGCGCTAACCAAGGTAGTCTCGGTGGGCGACGTGCGCTTTTCATCGCGCGACGGTCAGTGGTCTGCGTAGACTGTCGTAGCGGTGCCGTTCCCGCGAGCGGCGGGGTGCGCGTGCGAGCGTCGGACGGGCCCGGGCGGTGAACCGCTCGAGTCGATGCTCGCGCGCCTCGAAGCCCCACCGCGAATCAATGCCGGCAGGAGGCTCTATGACCATCCGCACACCTCACACCACCTTCAGGCTCGCGGCCGCGCTGCTGATCGCACTGGCGCTGGCGGCTTGCGCTGGGCCAGGCGCCCTCGACGACCCATACGCTGATCCTGGTACCGCTCCGCCACCGACCATCACCGATCCCACCATCACCACCTCAGGCGCCATCGCCCCGCGACCCGGGACCGAGGGCTTGATGGACATCAACGTCGCCGGCTTCGCCGCGCCCGGCGCCGAGGGGACGCTCCCGGCTCTCGGCTCGGGCGACTTCACCGTCGTCGAGGACGGCGTGGTGAAGGGCATCACCGTCGAGCGCATCGGTGGCAGCATTACCGCCGCGGCCGACATCGCCTTCGTGTTCGACACGACCGGCAGCATGGGCAGCGCGCTCCGCAGCGTCCAGGACAGTATCATCGAGTTCGTCGACTTCCTCGGCGACCGCGGCCTGGACGTCCGCGTCGGCGCCATCACCTTCGGCGACGCCTTCGATACCCAGGTCGATGGGGGTACCAGGGGCACCTCGATCAGCGGCCGCACGCCGCCCTCGTTCGACACCTTCGAGCGGCCCAGCTTCCCCCTGAGCAACGACTACACTGCCTTCCAGGCCTTCATCGAGGGCGACAGCCCGCGCGGCGGTGGTGACGCCGCCGAGAACGCGCTTGGAGCGCTCGAGTTCGCGGACGACGCGCTCGATTGGCGCCCGGGTGCGCAGAAGATCCTGATCGTCATCATGGACATCTACTCACACAACGACGAGACGTTCACCTTCACGGGCGGTGACGACTGGATGCCGCCGAACCCGGACGACCTGCTGGCAGACTTGCGGGGCGACGCGATCGTGCACGTCGTTTCGCCCGACTACTCCGCCGGCGTCCCCGGCAGCTTCACGGACATGGGGATGTTCGCCGGGGTCGGTGGCACCGGCGGCGTCTTCTTCCCA
>PWQI01000041.1 GCA_003556805.1 Trueperaceae bacterium
GCGCTCCGCCGGGCAGCCGGGTCGACCGGCGCGGGCGCTTGGTAGGATGCCGTCGTGACCGAACGCCTGGCGGTCGTGGCGCTCGCCCTCCTCACGCTGCTCAGCCTCGCTCTTGCGCCCTGGGCGGCCCTCAACCGCGAGACCGGCGCCCGCAGCGCCGTCATGCTGCTGCCGAACCGCATCATCGACTTCACCACGCGCACCACGCCCGTCGAGGCGCCCGGTCAGGGCGTCGTCCTGCTGCTGTCGGTCCTGGGCGTGGCGACGATCGTCGGCGCTGGCGCGCTGCGCGACCGGCCGCGGCAGGTGCTGTGGTTGGGGGCCGGCGCCACGCTCCTGGTGACGACGGCGTGGGGGCTCGCGGGCTTCGGCAGCGCCGTCGACGCGCAGCGCGTGCTCTCGGTGCGCGACGACGTCCGCGCCGCGGTCGAGCGCCCGCGCCCGGCCTTCGACGTGGACGTCCTCCAGGCCATCGTCGACGACCCGGACGACCTGAGCATCGAGGAGACCGTCGCGCGGGCGCGCGAGGGTGGGTTGATCATCAGGCGGCTGCCCTACACCGGTGCAGGCATGGGGCTGGCCGCGTTCCTGACGATCGTGACGGGGCTGTTCGCCATCGTCGCGGGCGCGCGGGTGGTGCGCGCGGTGAACCGCCCGCTGGATCGGGCGTTGGCGACGATGGCGATCCCGGCCGTGTCGATCGTGTTGGCGTTGGCCGCGGCGGCCGTGGTGATCCTGGTGATGCAACCCACGCCGCGGGCGAGCGCCTTCGAGTTCGATGGACCGCTGATCGCGCTGGCAGGTCGACTCGACACGCTCTGGTTGGCGTACTACACGATGTTCGCCGAGTCGCTCGGCACGGCCAAGGGGTTCGCCGACGCGCTCTCGTTCGCCACCCCCCTGATCTTCACCGGCCTGGCGGTCGGTTTCGGCTTCCGCGCCGGCCTGTTCAACATCGGCGCGCCGGGCCAGATGGTGCTCGGTGCGATCGCGACGATGTTCGTCGGCCTCTACATGCCGGGACCGACCTGGTTGGTGCTGCCCGTCGCGGTCGCCGCGGCGGCGCTCGGCGGCGGCCTGTGGGGTGCGCTGCCCGGGTGGCTCAAGGCCCGGTTCGGCGCCAACGAGGTCATCAACACCATCTTGCTGAACTTCGTGGCCGCCTCGTTGCTGCTGTTCATGCTCTCGTCGAGCCCGACCTTCGCAGCCCCGGCCGTGCGGGTTATCCAGCTCATCGGCGTGGTGGTGGGCGTGATGATCGTGGCGCTCCTCGTCCCGTGGCTGCGGCGGCAGATGGGCCGGGGGCCGCGCGTGGTGCTGGCGCTCGTCGGCGTCGGCGTGCTGGTCGGCGCCATCATCGTGTCGCAGCCGCGCCCCGGTGACGCCCCGTACGTGCTGCAGCTGCCGTTCAAGGTGCCGGGCTCCGAGCCCAAGTCGTACGAACTGCAGGAGACGGCGCGGCTGCCACGCTTGCCGGCGGTGTTCGGGATCGACCTGCGTCAGACGCCCGGTACGAACGTCGTACCCGTCGACGTCGCGCTGCCGGCGGCGCTCCTGTTCGGCGTGGCGGCGCTCGTCGTCGCGAACCGCCTGCGCCGCCCCGCGGCGGCGCGCGCCCGCTTGGGCGTCGCCGCTGGCTCGGCGCTCGTCGCGTACGGCGCGTTCGCGGCGCTCGGCTGGCGAGCCTTGCCGGTGGCGATACCGCCGAGCAACCTCAACCCCTCGTTCGTCATCGCCATCGCGGCGGCCGTGTTCGTGCACTACTTCCTCTTCCGCACGCGCTTCGGGTACGAGCTGCGCGCCTCGGGTCTGTCGCCCAAGGCGGCCGAGTACGGCGGCGCGAACCTGCGCCGCAACACGGTGATGGCCATGACGATCAGTGGTGCGCTGGCCGGGCTCACCGCCACGCACTACGTGCTCGGGGGCGCCCTCGAGGACTACGCCTTGCGGCAGTCGATCCCCACAGGCGACGGCTTCGACGGCATCGCGGTGGCGCTCCTCGGCGGCAACAGTCCCGTCGGCATCGTCCTCGCGGCGTTCCTGTTCGGCGTGCTCAAGAACGGCGGTTCGCTGCTCAACATCACCTTCAGCAACCTGACGCGCGACGTCGTGTCGATGATCTTGGCGCTGGTGGTGCTGTTCATCGCCGCCAAGGGCTTCCTGCCCGAGCGCCTGACCAACCCGCTGCGGCGCGCGAAGGCCCTCGGCGACCTGCCCCCAGAGGTCGGTGACGGCAAGCCCGATCGACCACCCGACGATGCGCCCGGCGGACCGCCCGGGCGGCCGCCGACCGGCGCGAAGGAGGAGCGAGGCTGATGGAGACCATCGTCCTCTTGACACTGGTGGCATCGGCCCTGCGCGCCACCACGCCACTGCTGCTCGCCGCCCTGGGCGGACTGTTCAGCGAGCGCTCGGGCGTGGTCAACATCGCGCTCGAGGGCATCATGCTGTTCGGTGCGCTCACGGCGGCGCTCGTCACCTACTACGTCGAGCTCCCGTACGTGCGCGACGCACCGGGCACGAGCGTCTGGTACGCGCCCTGGCTGGGTCTGCTCGCGGCGATGGTGGTCGGCGCGCTGGTCGGCGGCATCCACGCGGTCGTGTCGATCCGCTACAAGGCCGACCAGATCATCAGCGCCGTCGCCATCAACCTGATGGCGATCGGCGTCCCGGCGGTCATCCTCACCGGCCTGTTCGGCAACAACACGACCAGCGGCACGATCACCAACCGGATGCCGCTGTGGTCGGTCGGCCCGTTCACGTTCAGCCCGCTGGTGTACTTCGCGTTCGCGTTGGTGCCGATCGTGTGGTTCGTGGTGTTCCGCACCCCGTTCGGCCTGCGGCTGCGTGCGGTCGGCGAGCACCCCGAGGCCGCCGACTCGGTGGGCATCTCGGTGACGCGCATGCGCTACATCGGGGTGATGCTGTCGGGCGTCCTGGCGGCCCTCGGCGGTGCCTACCTATCGATCGGCGCCTTCAACCAGTTCATCACCGAGATGTCTGGCGGCCGCGGCTTCATCGCGCTCGCCGCGCTGATCTTCGGGAAGTGGCATCCGCTGGGCGTGCTGGGCGCCACCTTGCTGTTCGGTGCCTTCCAAGCGCTCGAGACGCAGCTCGGCGGCAGCGCGCTGCTGCCGCCCACGGTGGTGCAGAGCCTGCCGTTCATCCTCACCATGATCGTGCTCGCCGGCTTCGTGGGTCGCTCCGTCGCCCCCAAGGCGATCGGCAAGCCGTTCACGAAGTCCTGACCACGCTCCTCATCACGCCCCCCCCTGGAGGCCCCATGCCGTTCCCCCGAAGCTCCGGCGTCTTGCTCCACCCCACCTCGCTCCCCGGCCCGTACGGCATCGGCGAGCTCGGCTCGCACGCCGAGCGCTGGATCGACCTGCTCGCGGAGGCCGGCCAGCGCGCCTGGCAGGTGATGCCGCTCGGTCCGACGGGCTACGGCGACAGCCCCTACCAGTGCTTCTCCGCCTTCGCGGGGAACCCCTACCTGATCTCGCTCGAGCGGCTGCAGCGCGCTGGTTGGCTCGGCGACGACGACCTCACCGGAACCCAGTTCGACGACGAGCGGGTGGACTACGGACCCGTCATCGCCTTCAAGCTCGACCGGTTGACGCGCGCGGCCGGGCGCTTCGTCGCGGACGCCTCGCCGGAGTCGCGCGCCGAGTTCGACGCGTACCGCGCACGGAGTTCCGCCTGGCTCGACGACTACGCGCTGTTCATGGCGCTCAAGGAGGAGCACGGTGGGCGCTCGTGGGACGGCTGGCCCGCCAGCGTGCGCGACCGCGATCCGGCGGCGTTGGCCGAGGCGCGCGAACGCCTGGCCGAGGCCATCACGCGCCAGGCGCTGTGGCAGTTCTGGTTCGACCAGCACTGGTCGCAGGTGCGCGCGTACGCCAGCGCGAACGGCGTCGGCATCATCGGCGACCTGCCGATCTTCGTCGCTTACGACTCCGCCGACACGTGGGCCAACCGCGACCTCTTCTACCTCGACGAGCAGGGCGTCCCGACGGTCGTCGCGGGTGTGCCGCCGGACTACTTCTCGGCCACCGGACAACGCTGGGGCAACCCGCTCTACCGCTGGAAGCGCATGCGTGACACCGACTTCGCGTGGTGGCTCGAGCGGATCCGCTCCACGCTGCACTTCGTCGACGTCATGCGCATCGACCACTTCCGCGGCTTCGCAGCGTACTGGGAGATCCCGGCCAGCGAGCCCACCGCCGTCGAGGGGCGTTGGGTGAAGGGCCCCGGCCAGCCCTTCTTCGATGCCATCCGCGAGGGCTTGGGCGAGCTGCCCATCATCGCGGAGGACCTGGGTGTGATCACGCCCGACGTCGAGGCGTTGCGCGACGGCAACGGCCTGCCGGGCATGCAGGTGCTGCAGTTCGCCTTCGCCGGCGGCTCCGACGACCCCTACCTGCCCCACAACTACCGCTCCAACAGCGTCGTCTACACCGGCACCCACGACAACGACACCACCACGGGCTGGTACGCCCAGGCGCCGGAGGTGGAGCGCGACTTCGTGCGCCGCTACCTGGCGCGCGACGACGCCAACGTGGCGTGGGAGTTCTGGCGGCTGGCCTCCGCCTCGGTCGCGGACACCGCCGTGGCGCCGCTCCAGGACCTGCTCGGACTGGGCAGCGAGGCGCGCATGAACACGCCCGGCGTGGCCGCCGGCAACTGGACCTGGCGCTTCACGTGGGAGATGCTGCCGTACTGGTTGGCTCCACAGCTGCGCGAGATCGCCGAGCTGTACGGCCGCTTGCCGGGAGAGGGCGCGGTCGACACCCCGTACCGCCAGTCGGTGACGGGGAGCGACGTCGAGGACGCTGGCTGAGGCTGCTGGCCGAGGCTGCAGCGGCGGGCCCGGCGCATCACGTCCTGAACAGCACGTCCTCGCGCTGGAAGCTGCGGTACGCGAAGGCCAACAGCGCCACCACCGCGACGCTCAAGGAGAGCCACGTGATCGCGATGCCCTGCGCCGTCGCGGCACCCTTCACGACGTCGTCCATCAGCACCATGGCGTTGAGCATCGGTA
>PWQI01000039.1 GCA_003556805.1 Trueperaceae bacterium
GTGGTCGTGATGGTGGCGCGCGTGGTGCGCGCTTCGTTCCAGGTGCTGATGATCGTGTTCGACCCGCGGCTGCCGATCGCTCCCGAGGTGATCCATCATCGGGCGCACTTCAGCGCCGAGGTGGCTCGCGCGGCGTTCGCCAACGCCATCACCATCACGCCCGGCACGCTCACCCTCGACGTCGAGGACGACACCTTCGTCGTGCACTGTCTCGATCGGCGGCTGGCGGACGATCTCCTCAGCGGTCGGCTCGAGAACGACATCGAGCGCTTGTTCCACGCGCGGCCGACGCCGTGATCACCCTGTTCTGGGCCGCGGCCATCGCCCTGGTGACCTTCGCGTTCGCGTGCTTGTGGCGCGCCGACGTTGGGCCGACGATCCAGGACCGCATCCTCGCGGTGAACGTCGTCGGCGTGAAGACGCTCGTGGTCCTGGCGCTGCTCGCGGCGATCCGGGGCCCCAGCTACCTGCTCGACGTCGCCATCGTGTACGGCCTGCTGAACTTCGTGATCCCCATCGCCGCGACGCGCTTGATCGAGACCGGCCGGCTGGGCCGTGAGGCGCCGAGATGATCGGCGGCGCGCTGCTCGAGAGCGCGGCCGTGGCGCTCGTGGTCATCGGCGTGGCGTTCTTGCTGGCCGGCACCATCGGGCTGGTGCGGTTCCCCGACGTGTACACGCGCGCGCACGCGGCGAGCAAGTGCGACAGCGCGGGGGCCGGATCGGTCCTGCTCGGCCTGGCGCTGCACGATGGGTTCGCGTTCGGAGACCTCAAGCTCGTGCTGCTCGCCATCCTGGTGGTGGTGTCGGGACCCACCACCGCGCACGCTCTGGCGCGTGCGGCGATGCGCTCGGGTCGCCGGCCCTGGCCGCGGGATGAGGGGGGACCGGCATGAGCGTCGTCTTCGACGCCGTCATGCTGCTCCTGCTGATCGCGACGGCGATCACCGTCGCACGGGCGCGCGACCTGGTGGCGGCGGTGGTGAAGTTCGGGCTCTACAGCCTGGTGCTGTGCCTGGTGTGGCAGCACCGGGGCGCCCCCGACGTCGCGATCACCGAGGCGGCCGTGGGTGCGGGCGTGACCTCGGTCCTGTTCCTGCTGACCATCGCCAAGACGGCTCGGTCGGAGCGGCGATGAGGGTCTTCGCGCTCGCGCTGGTGCTGGTCGTGGCCGCCACGATGGTGATCGGCATCGCCGGGCTGCCGCCGCACGGCGACCCGGACGGTCCGGTCCACACCCACGTCGGCGCCCGCTACCTCGAGCAGGGCGTGGCCGAGACCGGCTTGCGCAACCTCGTGACGGCGGTGCTGCTCGTGTACCGGGGTTTCGACACCTTCTTGGAGGTGGTGGTGATCTTCACGGCCTTGGTCGCCGTGCTGGCGCTCCCGAGCGCCACTCGGCAGCCACCGCAGTCGCGCGACGAGTCCGCCGCGGCGTCGCGCCGCGACACGGACGACGCCGTGCCAGTCAGCCCGGTCGTGTTCCTCGTCGTGCGTCTGTTGGCACCCTTCATCGCGGTGTTCGCGCTGGCGTCGCTCTACCGCGGCCACGTGACCCCCGGCGGCGGCTTCCAGAGCGCCGCCATCATCGGGGCGATGATGATCGCGCTCGGCCTGGTGTTCGGTCGCGAACACGCAGCCCGGCTCGTGCCGCACGGCGCCAAGGCGTGGCTCCAGGCGCTCGGGCCGCTGGTCTTCGCGGTCGTAGCGCTCGTCGGTTGGCGCCTGACCGGCGCCTTCCTCGGCTTCCCGGCGGACGAGGCGGCGCACGCGCTCCGCGAGGCGCTGGTCGTGATCCTTGAGGTAGCGATCGCGGTCGGCGGCGCCGTGATCCTGGCCCAGCTGTTCATGGCCTTGGACGCGCCGTCGTGACGCTCGTCGGGCTCGATCTCGACTACGTCGCCTGCGTCGTGCTGTTCTGCGTCGGGCTGTACATGCTGGTCGCGAAGAGCAACCTGATCAAGAAGGTGATCGGGCTCAACGTGATGGAGACGGCGGTCTTCGCGTTCATCGTGACCTCGGGCATGATCGAGGGCGGGCAAGAGCCGATCGTCGTCGCCGGCAGCGCGCCGCCGTACACCAGTCCCATCCCACACGCGATGGTCCTGACGGGGATCGTGGTGGCGGTGAGCGTCACCGCGGTCGCGCTCGCGCTCATCGCGCAGATCCATGCGCACTACGGCACGATCGAGGTCGACGAGCTCAAGGAGCTGCCGTGACGACCCTCGGACCCACGCTGCTGCCGTGGCTGGTCGCGCTGCCGCTGGCCGGCGCCGCCCTCGTCCCGATCGTGGCGCGCCGCGACGCCCGCTGGGCCGGCGGCTTCACCTTGGTGGTGGCGCTCGTCACCACCTCGCTCGCCTCCGTCCTCGTGGCGCAGCTCGCCTCGCAGGGCCCCTTCAGCGCCGACCTCGGCGGCTGGGCGGCGCCCTACGGCATCGAGCTGCACTTCGATCGCTTCGCGGCCTGGACGATGCCCCTCGCGGCGCTCTTCGCCTTCGTCATCCCCTTCTCGTGGCGCTACCTGGACGCCCCCCTGCCGCGTGAGCGTTGGGCGCCGTTCTACGCGCTGATGCTCCTCAACCTCGGTGGCCTCCTCGGGTTCTCCGTCACCGGCGACCTGTTCAACCTGTTCGTGACCATGGAGGTGGTCTCGCTCTCGAGCTACGCCCTGGTTGCCGTCGCCGGGCGCGGGGTCGCCGCCTGGGCGGCGCTCAAGTACCTGCTCCTCGGCGCGGTGTCGTCGCTCCTGGTGCTCTTTGCCGTCGGCCTCTTGTTCGCGCTGACGGGATCGCTCAACCTCGCCGACGTCAGCGTCCGGCTGGCCGCGGCCGAGCCCTCGGGCGCTGCGCTGCTGGCGCTCGCGAGCCTGGCGGTGGCGTTCTTGGTCAAGGCCGCCCTGTTCCCGCTGCACGTCTGGCTGCCGGACGCCCACGCCATCGCCCCCAGCCCCGTGAGCGCGGTGCTCTCGGGTCTCGTCGTGAAGGTCGGCATCGTCGGGCTGCTGCGCGTGCTGCAGCTCGCAGCCGGCACGGGCATATCGCTCGAGCCGTTGAACACGGTGCTGATGGTGCTCGGAGCGACGGCGATCGTGATGGGAGCCTTCCTCGCGATCTTCCAGGACGACATCAAGCTGATGCTCGCTTACTCGACCATCTCGAACATCGGCTACATCGTGCTGGGCATCGGTCTGGCGTCGCCCTTCGCCCTCATCGGGGCCTTCGTGCACGTGTTCAACCACGGCTTGATCAAGGTCACGCTCTTCCTGGCGGCCGGCGCGATCATCCATCAGACCGGCTACCGCACCCTCAGCGACCTGCGCGGCGTGGCACGGCGCATGCCGCAGACGGCGGCTGCGATGGCGATCGGCGCCGTGTCGATCGTCGGCCTGCCGCCGACGGCGGGCTTCGTGTGCAAGTGGTACATCGCGCTCGGGGCCTTCGAGGCCGATCAAGGCGGCTACGGCTTCGCGCTCGTGTTCGGCGCGCTCTTCATCTTCGTCTACTACGTGCGCATGCTCGATGCGTTCTTCTTCCGTTCGCCCGTCCGGCCCGAGGTGGCCGACGCGGTCGAGGCGCCCTGGAGCATGCGCGCTCCGGTCCTGGTGCTTGCCGCGGCATGCCTGGTGCTGGGCGTGTTGGGCGGCATCCCGATCGGCTTCGTCGAGCCCGCGGTGGTCGACCTGCTCGCGGCGTTGGGGCGTTGACGTGGACGTCGTCGACCCGCGCCCCCTGCTCGCGCCGCTGCTGTCGTTCGCCTGCGCCGGGCTGGTCTTCGCCGCGGGCGAGAACGTGTTCTGGCGTCGCTTCTGGACCTTCCTCGCCGCCGGCGCCAAGCTCCTGGTGGTGCTGTCGATGCTGCCCGGCACCCTGGCGGGCACCGTGTACGTCAGCCACGTCGTCACCTTCACCCCGGGCGTGTCGATCGCACTGCGCGCCGACGCCTACGGCATGTTCTTCGCGCTCGTGTCGTCGACGCTGTGGGTGCTCACGACCATCTACGCCATCGGCTACATGCGTGGTTCCAAGGACCGCGCGCGCTTCTTCGGCTTCTTCGCCCTGTGCGTGTCGACCACCGTCGGGATCGCCTTCGCGGAGAACCTGCTGACCTTCTTCCTCTTCTACGAGACCCTCACCATCTGCACCTACCCGCTCGTCGTCCACGCCGAGACGCCGCAGGCGCTCCGAGCCGGGCGCATCTACCTCACCTACACGCTGCTCGGCGGCGGCTTCGCGCTGATCGGCTCCGTGATGACGCTCGACCTCGCCGGCACGCTGACGCTCTCGCAGCACGGCGTGTTCGCGTCCGACACCCCGACGCTGGCGCTCGCGGCGGTGTTCGTGGCGCTGGTGCTGGGCTTCGGGGTCAAGGCGGCGATCATGCCGCTGCACGGCTGGCTGCCGATCGCGATGGTGGCGCCGACGCCCGTGAGCGCACTCCTGCACGCCGTCGCCGTGGTCAAGGTGGGCGCGTTCGGCGTGACGCGCGTGATCTACAACGTGTTCGGGGCCGAGCAGCTGCAGGCGCTCGGCTTCGCGACGCCGCTCGCACTCGTGGCCGGCTTCACGATCCTCGCCGGGTCGGTGCTGGCGATCCGGCAGGACCACCTCAAGCGGCGCCTGGCGTACTCCACGATCAGCCAGCTCTCCTACATCGTGCTCGGCGCGGCGCTGCTCACGCCGCTCGGCGCGCTGGCGGCGATCATGCACGTCGCCAACCAGGCGTTCGCCAAGATCACCATGTTCTTCGTCGCCGGGGCCATCGCCAAGGAGACCGGCAAGACGCACGTGAGCGAGCTCGCGGGCATCGCGACGAGGCTGCCGTGGAGCATGGCCGCCTTCACGGTCGCGGCGCTGTCGTTCGTCGGTCTGCCCCTGTTCGCCGGCTTCACGACGAAGTGGTACCTGTCGCTCGGCGCGTTGCAGGGCGACGCCTGGTGGTTCGTCGTGGTGATGCTGGCGAGTTCGTTCCTGAACGCCGCCTACTGGTTCCCCATCCTCCACCTCGCCTACTTCCGTGCGCCCGAGGCGACGCCCGA
>PWQI01000243.1 GCA_003556805.1 Trueperaceae bacterium
ACGAGATCACGCGCCACGCCGAGGTGCTCCACACCGATGGCAGCGGAGCGGTCGAGCAGTTCCTCGACTTCGCGTTGCGCGATTACGTTCGGCTCGCGGAGGAGCGCTCGGGCATCCTCCGGGACATCCGCGAGCGGGGACGTGTCCATGGCCGATGACGTAGTGCTGAACAAGGCCGCGACGATCGAGCGCTGCGTTGCGCGCGTGCGCGAGGAGTACGACGGCGACGGGCAGGAGCTCGCGACCGACCAGCGCCGGCAGGACGCCTCGGTGCTGAACCTCTTGCGGGCGTGCGAAACCGCCATCGACCTCGCGATGCACGCCGTGCGCGTCCGTGCCCTCGGCGCCCCGCAGAGCAGCCGCGACGCCTTCGCGATGCTGGTTGACGCTGGGATCGTGGAACCACCGATGGGCGAGACCCTCCAGCGCTTGGTCGGCTTCCGCAACATCGCCGTTCACCGCTACCAGGATCTCGACATCGACGTGCTGCACGCCATCGTTCGCCATCAACTGAGCGACCTCGAGGCGTTCGCCGCCGCGATGGTGCGCGCCTTCACGTGAGCGAACGATCAGCCTGGTGACGTCGGCGTGGGCGGCTCCCGGGACAGCAGGCGATCGAGTGGCCGCTCGGCCAACACGACCACGTCGGAGTAAATCTCGAACGGTGCGCTGCCCTAGGCCAGCGAGGCGAGCGCGGCGCGTCGTTCGTGATCGTGCGCGACCTGACCCTCGCGACCGCCAACCTGCGCGAGTTCGAACGGGTGCCGGGGTTGCGGGTCGAAGCGTGGGGGGCGGAGAGCCACGGTCGGCGGTGAGCGTGGGCACTGCTCCGTCGGACGCCTGCCATTGCCGCCGGCCGGCAGGCGAGCCGACCGAGCTGCTCGTGGCGCAAGCGCTGCGAGGCGGTGTGAGGGTCGTTCGCCTGGGCGCGCTGAGGCTTAGGCCCCAGACCCAGCTCCGAACCCAACCTCGAACCGCCGGCCGCATGGTTCGCACGCGCCAGCGAAGCCATGGGCACCGACGCCAAGGCGAACCTCCTCCCCGCAACCTTCACACGTCACCCGCACGGCCGTGTTCGTCTTGCACGACCGACACTTCGCGTACGGGCCGTACCTCCCCGGCATCGCGTCGAGATCCGTGCTTCCGCAGCGCTTGCACGCCATGGTCGACCGAACCGGACCTGCACCGGGCTCGACGCCGTGTGTAGGGGTGCGTGTCGGCATCCCGGACGTCTCCGAGACGGCTGGCTCCGCGCGTGCGTCCGTCGATCGGGTCCGCAGGAAGTGCCCGATCCGGAGCAGCTCGTTCTCGTTGAAGTCGCGCGGCGCCTTCGCGAACGCGGGTAGGTTCGGGTTGAGGAAGCGCACGTCGTTCCGATACGACGCCACCAGATCCTCGATCGCCTTGGGGATGACGTCGGCCTTCATGACCCGCGGCGCCTGCCCCCGCTTCGCGCGTTGGATGGTGCCGTCGTCGGAGATCGCCGCGAACACGTCCTGCGCCATGGCCCAGAACGTCCCTTGGAAGACCCCAAGGAGCTTGTCGAGCAGCTCATCCTGCCGCGACACGAGGAGCCGCTTCAGGACCAGGCCTTGCCGGTCACCCTGCAGGATCGGGTCCGGCATCCCGCGCCAACGACCACCCCACTGACGCTCCCACTCGTCCGACGCGTTGATGCGGACCGACGTCGACACGCTCTTGCTCTCGACGATGGCGATGCCGAACCGATGGACGATCACGTGGTCCATCTGTGCCACCTCGCCGTCGTGCTCGATCCGGACGTCGTGCAGGACGTGCAGCTTCTTGTGCTCACGGAAGTGCCGGTCGAGGTAGTGCGCCATCTGGCGCTCGGCCTTGCGGCCAGACAATCGCCGCAGGTCACGCTCGTCGCGGTCGACGTACGGCTTGATGATCATGTCCTGAACGTACGACGGCGAACGCTTCGGTGCTATATGGACTTGCACGTGACAGAGAGGCCGGACCCTCACCGACCTGGCCAACCGGGCGAGCCCTCACCGGCACGCACCGCGCTCGCCACGTCATGGAGGACCTGCAAGCCTCCTTCGGCAGCAGCGTCGAGAGGTCGACGTCCGAACCCTTCTCATCGGTCGCCCGCAGCGCCCTGCGCGGCTTACTCCACCCCGACATGCACCACGTCCACGGCCCTTTCGTGGCGGAACTCGACGTCAGCGCGCGACGGCCGTTTCGGCACGCAAGGTCAGGCCGGTCCAGGCCGCTCCGAGCCATTCGACGAGGACGAACAGCATCAGGACCGGGGGTCCCGCGCCGGTGACGACGAGGGCGGTGAACAGGAGCCCGGCGCCGACGCGAACGTTGACCGTCAGGCGGTAGAAGTGGACGTTGCCCGTGCGCGCGGACTGGAGGAAGAAGGCGCCGATGACGAGCGCGAGCACGCCGGCGACGCGGATCCAGACCTCACCGGTCGAGGGGATCCCGAGGATGGCGAGGAGCAGGTTCGGTGCGAGCAGGAGGGTCGCTCCCACGACGAAGTCGTACGCGGCCCATGCTACGAGCGAGGTCGTGGTCTTGTGCATGATCACTCCCTTCCGGCGAGCATGCGTGCGGTCGCACGGTGTCGAGTCGGACGAGCCGGCCCGGTCCGGCCGATGGCGTGCCTGCCGTCGAAACAGGTCGTGCCGACGACAAACCTCGGCCGGGCTCGTCCCGGGCGAGGCTCAGGTGTCGCCGGAGGCGCGCTTGACCTCACCCCCTTCGAGCTTGACGCGGGCGTGGCTGAGCGTGCTACGTGCATCACGCTCGACGGCGTTCAGGACCGGGACGAAGGCGCCCCAACGAACGGGCGAACGGATGGCCTCGACCGGGCAGCGCAGGTCGCAGTAGGTGCATATGATGCAGTCGCGGCCCCACACCGGACGCCCGCGGGCGTCCTGCGTGATGTTGCTGGTCGGGCACACTTCGACGCAGAGCCCGCACGCGATGCAGACGTCAGGTAGAACGCGGAAGCCGCGGCTGAAGACGGTCCGCGTGAGCCACTCGTTGCTGGCTGCGCGACCGAAGCGCCACATGGCCGGCGGCTTCGGGTCCGGCGGCGGCGGCTCGTAGGGTGCGCCCGCGATCCGCTCCGCGATCGCCTCGCCGAACGCCTCAGCGGTCTGGAGCCCTTCCGGGGTCGGGTGCTCGGGTGAGAAGAGGATGCCGCGGCGCATCCACGGCAGAGCGTAGTCTGCGCCCTTGCCCTTGAGGAAGCCCACCTCGCGGCCCCCCTTGCGCGTCAACGTCCCGCGCACGGCGTTGCCGGCGTCGGCCTCGAGCCCGGCACTCTGGAGGAGCACGAAGAAGGGCAGGCCGCTCAGGTCGGGCAGGCCGTCGAGATAGTGCGACACGTTGAACGGCGGGCGGAAGAGGTACACAGGCGTTCCCACGCCGAACGCGTCGTAGCCGATCGGGCTCGGGGGCGGACCGGTGGTCAGGTCGTGCAGGTCGACCTCGTGGCCGGCGCCGCGAAGGCCGGCCGCGACACTCTGCGCCACCTTGCGCGTCGAGCCGGCCTGGCTGAAGTAGACGATCAGGGTTCTCTTCATGCGCCCTCCTGGTTCCGTGCACTCTCCGGCTGCTGTCGGAGTTCCTCTCCTCCTATGCTCCAAGCTAGGAGGGCAAACGTTCCCGAAGCGTTCCCACAGTTCGGCACAGTCCGATCGACGACTCGCAGGTCTCACGACGAGCGTCGGCGGCACGGCAGGGCTGCCCATCGTCGTGCCCTGCAGAGTGGTCAGGCCTCGTGGAGACGGCCCTCGTTCGCCGGACCTGACGACGGCTTCGCAGGTCCGGGTTGGACGTTCGGCCGGTCGAAGCGAACGACTTGACCCTGCGCGATCGTGACTGGGGCATGACCGGATGGAGAGCTCGATAGGACGGCCTGCTCACCCAGCGCGACGAAGGGCGTGAAGAGGCACCAACGCAGTAGTGGGCGCACGGCCTCGACGGGACAGCGCAGATCGCAGTACCCGCACACCAGGCAGTCGCGCCCCCACACGGGACGGCCGTCGCGGTCCGCCGTGGTGTTCCCCGTCGGGCACACGTCGATGCAGGTCCCGCCGGCGGTTCACACGTCCGCGACCTCCGCAACCACGGCGGCGACGTCCTCGACCGCGTCGCCGCGGGCGAGCGCATGGTGGTGACGCGCGACGGGCGCCCCATCGTGATGCTCGCCCCTCTGCCGCGCCCGCAGTTGGGGGCCGCCGCCCTCCTCGAGCGCTGGCGTGGCGTCCCCGCCGTCGACGCCGCCGCGTCACGCAGCGACCTCGACGCGCTCCTCGACGCCGACGTCTGATGCGTGAGCCGAGCGCCGCCGGGCTCCTCGACACCAGCGTCGTCATCCTGTTGAGCCGCCATCGCGATCGCGAACGACCTGCCCCTCTACACCGCCAACCCCGACGACTTCGTGGGCATCGACGGGCTCGACGTCCGGCGCGTGGCCGCGGCGCTGAACGACGACTAGCCGACGACGGCGCTGCGCTGCGGATGGAGCGTCGGAGTGGGTTGGGTGGGGCGTTGCATGTGCCAGCGGTGCCCCGCAGCGTCCATACTGCCACGCGCTCGTGTTGCGTCGCATCTCGCTCCTGATGACACCGATGCGCTGCTCGTACTGGTGCACCAGCCGCTTGTCCCGCGACGCCCCCTTGACGACGAACACCAGGACCTACGGCACGAAGAATGCCGTGCGGCCCGCCATCGGCAGGAACAGGAACATGACGACCAGACCGCCGATCACGATGAGCGCCTGCGCCCCCTCACCGCGCTTGCCCGTCTCCTCGTTCAGGAGGGCCTCGACGTCGCGAAGCTCGGCCGGCTCGTCACCCATTCACGAGAAGCTCTCCAATGCGCACGCTGGGCGTGCTCTCGAGCACGCGGGAATCGATGCGAGGATCGTTGTCATGTCGAGGCATCTTGTTTGCCGTAGCTGCAGTATGGGGCGATGCCGCTAATGGGATTCGCACGTCCCGGCTGAAGCGGTCGCGCGCGTGCCGGTCACTCGCCAG
>PWQI01000408.1 GCA_003556805.1 Trueperaceae bacterium
GATCACGCCGTGTGAGGTGATCGAGAGTCAGGCGCCGGTGTTGTTTCATGAGAAGGCGTTGCGTCCTGATACGGGTGCTCCGGGGCGTCGTCGTGGTGGGTTGGGGCAGTCGATCGTCTTCGAGCACGTGGGTGAGGGGCCGATGGTGTTCAGTCTGACGCCGGATCGGATCGTGACGAGGCCGCATGGGTTCGATGGGGGTGCGTTCGCTGAGGTGGGTACGGTTCGGATCAATGGTGAGGTGGTGTACCGCTTTCCCGCGATCGAGTTGCGGCCGGGGGATGTGGTGTCGTTGGAGCTCGCTGGTGGTGGTGGGTTCGGTGATCCGTCGTTGCGTGAGCGGGAGCGGATCGAGCGGGATGTCGAGCACGGGTACGTGACGCCGGAGGGCGCGCAGCGGGACTATGCACGCGAGTAGCGTCGGCTCCGCGGCGGCGTGCGTCGCGACGGGTTGTACGGGAAGACGGTTCCCGCGCGGAGGGAAGTGCCGCGGCTTGGAGGAGCCATGATCACCACACAACCGCATCGGTGCGGCCCACGCGGGTGGCCGTGATGCGCCGTGTCCTCGTCACCGGTGCCGGCGGCTTCGTCGGCGTCAACCTCGTGCGCGGGTTCGCCGAACGGGGTTGGTCGGTCGTGGCGAACGCGCGGCGAGCCCCAGACGGCGCGACGACGGCGTTCCTGCGACCGGTCGCCGAGCGCGTCGTCTGGGTGATCGGTGACGTCACCGATCGCTCCTGGCTCGAGGCGACGATCGCGCGAGCAGCGCTCGACGCCATCGTGCACGCGGCGGCGGTGACGCCGAGCGCCGAGGTCGAGCGCGGGCGCACACGCGACGTCGTGACGACGAACCTGACGACGACGCTCGACGTCCTCGACGCCGCCCGTGCCCACGGGGTCGCACGCGTCACGTTCGCCAGTTCCACGGGCATCTACGCCGGTGCGGCGCGGTACCGTCCGCGGCGCGAGGACGAACTCCTGCTGGCGCACAACCTCTACGCCCAGTGCAAGCTGGCGTCCGAAGGGCTGGTGCGTGCGTATGCCCAGCTGCACGGCATGCACGCCTGCTCGGTCCGCATCGGCAGCGTGTACGGGCCGATGGAACGTCCTTCCCAGTCGCGCACTGGTCTCTCGCTCGTCGCGCGGCTGCTGCCGTGGGCGCTCCGCGCCGGGCGCCTGCGCGTTCGCGGTGCCGACGTCGGCCGCGACCTGATCCATGCCAGCGACGTCGCCGGTGCGATCGCGGCGCTCCTCGACGCGCCCAGCCTCGCTCACGACGTCTACAACCTCGCATCCGTCGACAGCTATCCCGTACGCAGCGTGCTGGACGCCTTGGCGCGCCGCACCGGCGCGACATGGTACGAGCACGAGGGCGACGACGCCGATCTCGTCTACACGCCCGAGCACCACCGCGACGGCGTCGACCTGTCACGGCTCGCCAGCGACGTGGGATGGACGCCCCATGTCGGACTCGACGAAGGGCTTGCGGACACGCTCGCGAGCGCCGGCTTCGTTTCAGCCTCTGAAGGTCGGCGCGAGGTCTGACGTCAATGGGGCGAGGCGCGCGGGCGCGGCATGGGCCTTCGGGAGCGACTAGTGTGAAAGCATGCATCGAACTCGCGGTGTGGCCAGCCCGGGCGTGCGCGCGCGCGAGCCTGGCGCGCGTCGCCGGGTGGCGGCGCAGGACGCGTCATGGACGCAGAACGAGGCCACCGTGGCGAGCGCTGCGCGGCACCGCCCTGTATCCACCGCACGCCCGTCATCACCTTGCGCGCCATGCATACACTTGCTACGCTCGGCTGGGTTGCAGATCCACTCGCTCATGCTCACCAGAGGTGGTCCCAACGTCGTGCGTCGTCTCCTGTCCTCGTTCGGCCGTGAAGGCCAGCGACCGCTCCCCAGGCTGAACCGGCTATGCGCAAGTACCTGATCGGTCGCCTCATCGCAGCCGTGCCGACGATCCTGGGTGTCGTCGTCATCGTGTTCATCGCCCTGCGGGTGCTGCCGGGCAGCGTCGCGGACCGGCTCGCTGCGGACTTCGGGATGTCAGCGGCGGACATCGCCCGGCTCGAGGCTCAGTGGGGCCTCGACGATCCGATCGTGGTGCAGTTCGGGCGCTTCGTGTCGGATGCCGCCCGGGGCGACTTCGGTCGGTCCATCTGGAGTCGACGACCCGTCACGCAGCAGATCACCCAACAGCTCCCGGCAACGATCGAGCTCGCGGCCGCGGCGATGGCGATCGCGATCCTCATCGGTATTCCGCTGGGGATCCTGGCGGCGCTGCGGCGCGACTCATGGTTGGACACGGCCAGCATGGCGGTCGCGCTCATCGGCGTGTCGATGCCGAACTTCTGGCTCGGGCTCGTGTTGATCGTGGTGTTCGGTGCGACGCTGGGCTGGCTCCCGATGGCTGGGTCGGGTGGCTGGCAGCACTTGATCCTGCCGGCGTTCACGCTTGGCTTCAGCCTCAGCGGCATCATCGCCCGCCTCGTACGGGCTGCGATGCTCGAAGCGCTTAGCCAGGACTACGTCCGGACCGCTCGCTCCAAGGGTCTCGCCGAACGCTTGGTCGCCTGGAAGCATGCCTTGCGCAACGCACTGATCCCGGTCGTCACCGTGTTGGGACTGCAGATCGCGGGCCTCCTGAACGGTGCGGTCGTCATCGAGACGGTGTTCAGCCGCCCGGGGATCGGGCGCATGCTCGTCAACGGCATCATCGACAAGGACTTCCCGATCGTGCAGGGCGTCGTCATCCTCGTGGCAGGCGTCTACGTTCTCGCCAACATCGTCGTCGACGTCCTGTACGCTGCCATCGACCCGAGGATCTCGTATGCGTGATGTCGTGGCCGAGCCTGTGCGTTCGCAACGCAGGACGGGCCTTGCGCGCTTCGTGCGCGACTTCGTGAAGCGCCGCAACGCCGTCGTGGGTGGAACGGTCCTCCTCATCGTCGTCCTCGTGTCGCTCTTCCCAGGCCTCGTCGCTCCGTACGATCCGATCAGGATGAACCCGGCCGTCGCGCTCCAACCACCGAGCGCGGAGCATCTCTTCGGCACCGACCTCTTCGGCCGTGACGTGTTCAGCCGGGTCGTGCACGGTGGTGGACGGTCCCTGCAGCTCGGTGTCGTGGCCGTCGTCATCGCCGTCCTCCTCGGCGGCACGCTCGGGCTCGCGGCTGGTTACTACAGCGGCCGGACCGACGCCGTGATCATGCGCTTCGTCGACATCCTCCTGGCGTTCCCGTCGATCCTGCTCGCGTTGCTGGTGGTCTACGTGCTCGGTGCCGGCACGCTCAACCTCATGATCGCCGTTGGCATCTCCGCGGCGCCGGGGTATGCCCGCATCGTGCGGGGCTCGACCCTCTCGATCCGTGAGCAGGCGTTCGTCGAAGCGGCGAGGGCCCTTGGCGTACGCGACGTCCGGCTCATCCTCCGGCATGTGACACCGAACATCCTCGCGCCCGTCATCGTCATGGCGACGTTGGGACTGGCCTCGGCCATCCTCGTGGCATCCGCGCTCAGTTTCCTCGGGTTCGGTGCGTCGCCACCCTCACCCGAATGGGGCGTGATGCTCAACGAAGGGCGGCAACTGCTCACGCGCGCGTGGTGGCTCAGCACGTTCCCCGGTGTCGCGATCATGGTGACCGTCCTCGGCTGCAATCTCCTCGGGGACGGTATTCAGGACCTGAGTGATCCACGCATGTACCGGTGATGGCCGGGCATGAGCGCGCGGTCAAGAGGGAGGAACGCGTGTCGGATGTTGACCAGGCTGCTGTCGGTGCGCAGCCACAAGCGATCGACCTGCTGATCCACGGTGGGTTCGTGATGACGATGGACGGTGAGGACCGCGTCATCGAGGACGGTGCCGTCGCCGTCGCCGCGGACCGCATCGTCGCGATCGGTGACCTCGCCGACCTCGAACGGCGCTACGCGCCCGCACGCAGACTCGGCGGGCGCCACACGATCGTGATGCCCGGACTCGTCGACGCGTATGCGCATGCTGGTCACGGCATGATCAAGGCCGTCTACGACCCGCACCTCGGATGGCCGGCGAGCGAGATCTACTTCCGGGCGTCGACGCCAGACTGGTGGGAGGCCGATGCGCTGCTGACCGGTCTCGAGCGGCTGGTGTTCGGCGTCACGACGGGCCACTCCACCCTCGGCGCGACGCCGGCACGCGCCGACGACCCGGTCTATGCCGAGGCGCACGTGCGCGGCGTCGGTCAGATCGGTACACGGGACGTCCTCGGCATGGGGCCGCCCGACCCGTTCTTCGGGCACCTGCCGAAGCCGTGGAAGGCGATCGATTGGCGTTCCGGCCAGCCGGTCGAGGTGCCGTTCACCTACGACCATTGCATGGACGTCTCGGCCGATGTCGTCACGCGCTTCAACGGGGCCCACGACGGACGCATCAGCGTCTGCCTCGCGATCCCCTACCTGTGCGGCATGAGCCCGACGACGATGACCGGCAGTCACCACTACCGCTACAGCCCGGAGGACATCCAGGAGGTCGTCCGCCGCGGCCGTGAGGCGCAGGCGTTCGCCAACGAGCACGGCGTGCTCATCCACACCCACGCGGCGCGAGGTTCGTTCGAGCACCTCGAGCGCAAGGCTGGGCGCGCCGAGGTCGAGGCGCTGCTCGGACCCAACGTCGTGATCGCGCACGGCCACGGGCTCACCCTGGCCGACATCGATCTCGTGGCAGGGTCGAGCGCCGCCGTCGTGTGGGTGCCGTTCGGCTCGTGGGGCACGAAGGTCGGACCAGCGCCCGTGCCCGAGCTCGTGCGAGCCGGTGTCCGGACCTGCATTGCGACCGACGGCGCAGCGCCCTTCCACGTCTCGGACCTCTTCGTCGACGTCCATCGCGCGATGTTCCTCATCGCCGAGCACTACCACGACGGCTCGCTCCTGCCAGCGGGGAAGGCCCTCCGCATGATCACGATCGAGGCGGCGGCGGTGCTGGGCATGGACGACGAGATCGGCTCCTTGGAGGTCGGCAAGAAGGCCGACGTGATCGTGATCGATGGCGACCAACCGCACCTGACCCCGTTCGTGATGCCGTCACAACTCGTCGCGTTCTACGCCCGCGGGAACGACGTGCGCGACGTCGTGGTGGACGGACGGGTCCTGATGGAGGAGCGTCGCGTGCTGTCGGTCGATCGCGATCACGTGCTCGACACCGCTCGGCAGGAGGCAGCGAAGGCATTCGAGCGGGTCGACATCACACCCTATGTCACCACGTCGCGCCAGTTCTGGCGCGGCTGGCGAACGTGACGGTCCGTCCGATCGTCGTTCGGCACGACGTAGCCATGACGCTTCGAACCCGAGGAGGTTCAATGCACCGATTCCGTTTGTTGCTCGCTCTGCTGCTCGTTGGCGCGTTCGTCGTCGCGTCATCGACGGCGCTCGCCCAAGAGCCCGGCGGCCGAATCGTGGTCGCCTTGGCGGACGAACCACCCAGCCTCGATCCGCACACGTCAGAGGCATGGTTCACCTTCACGGTGACGGCGCAGTTGTACGACCAACTCGTCGTCCGCGACATCGAGACACGCGAGATCGCGCCGGGGCTGGCGACGTCGTGGACGTCGAACGAGGACGGCACCGAGTGGGTCCTGACGCTGCGCGAGGGCGTGACGTTCCACGACGGCACCCCGTTCGACGCCGAGGCCGTGCGCTTCTCGTTCATGCGGATCATCGATCCGATGACCCGTTCGCCCGCTGCAGCCCCGTTGCTCGACGACAACCTCGAGCGCGTGGACGTCATCGATGACACCACGGTGCGGTTCGTCATGCGCCGGCCGTTCGCCGGCTTCCTCGACGCGTTGACGCAGAGCTACGGCGGACTGACCGTCGTGTCTCCAGCGGCCGTCGAGCGCTACGGTGAGGACTTCGGTCAGAACCCCGTCGGCACCGGGCCCTTCATGTTCCGCGAGTGGTCGACGGGGAGCCACATCACGCTCGTCCGGAACCCCGACTACGCGTGGGGGCCCGAGGCGCTGTTCGGCCGGTCCGATGCCGCCTACCTCGATGAGATCCGCTTGGAGTTCGTCGCCGAGCACCCGGTCCGCAGCGCCATGCTGCAGCGCGGCGCCGCCGACGTCATCTGGCGCGTACCGGAGCCCGACGCCGACATGCTCGACCGCGCGCCGGACACGCAGGTCATCCGGATCGTCCGCCCGGGCACCGGCAGCATGATGCAGATCAACGCCCGCAAGGCGCCGACGGACGACGTCCTCGTGCGTCGCGCGCTCATGCACCTCATCGACTTCCGGGCGATCAACAACATCGTCTACGCGGGGGTGCCGGAGGACGCCAGCAGTGTGGTGTCGCCCGTGACGCCGGGCTACCGTGCCGATGTGGACCGCTACGTCCTCTACCCGATCGACGTCGAGGCTGCGAGCGCGCTGCTCGACGAGGCGGGTTGGACGCTCAACGCGTCGGGCCTGCGGGAGAAGGACGGGCAGGTGCTCTCGCTCGTGCACATCTGCTTCCCCGGACCAGCATGCCAGGTCGGTGAGGTGATGCAGGCCCAGGTCGCCGCCGCCGGCATCGTGTTGGACATCCAGGCGATGGGTCAACCGGCGAACGTGCAAGCGACGCAGCGCGGTGAGCACAACCTGCGGCCCATCGGCTGGGGCGGCTCGGACGCGGCGAAGCTGCTGCGGTTCCTGTACCACCCCGAGAACGCTGGTTCGGGCTGGAACTTCACGTTCTACGACGGTGAAGCGTTCGCCGACCTCTTGAACCGCGCGAGCGAGGAGCTCGACGAAGGGCGGCGGTTCGAGCTCGTCGGCCAGGTCGAGGATTACGTGTTCGAGCAGGCATTGAGCATCCCGACCTTCTACTACACCTGGTTGATCGGTACGCGCGCCGACGTGCAGGGCGTCTTCTTCGATCCTGCCAACGCGCTGCCGATGTTCGTCAACACGCACCTGGTCGACTGACCGGGTTCACTGACGCCGAAGGCGATCATGCTTGGGGTGGTGCGGAGCGCGCGCTTCGCAGCACCCCAAGCCCATGGCAGAGAGGAGTGAACGTGAGCGATCGAACGTCGCAGGTCGAGGTCGACCTCGTCATCGCCGGTGGTGCCGTGATGACGATGGACGAGCGCGACACGGTGTTACGAGATGGCGGTCTGGCGGTCCGCGATGGCCGTATCGTCGACGTGGCCACGTCCGAGACCATACGTGCTCGCTACCGCGCCCGGACGGTGATCGACGGCAGCGGTCGCCTCACGATGCCGGGGCTCGTCGACACGTACTCGCATGCCGGGCATGGCCTGGTGAAGGCCGTGTTCCACGGTGCCCACGGATGGCCGCCCAACGCCGTCAACTTCCACGGGAGCGACGAGGCGTGGTGGGCCGCGGAAGCCGCGCTCAGCGCCTGTGAGCGAATCCGGTTCGGCGTGACGACGGGGGTGACGACGCTGGGAGCGACGCCGGCGCGAGCGGATCACCCACGCTACGCCATGGCGCACGCCCATGCCGTTCGCGACGCTGGCATCAGGGGCATGGTCGGCGTCGGACCACCCGACGTCTTCGCGAAGCACATCCCCGAGCCGTACACCGTCACCGACTTCCTGCCGGACGGCACGACACGTGAGCGCACGTACACGTATGCCGACACCCTGGCGACGTCGGCCGAGGTCGTCGAGGCGTGCCGCGCCGCCTTCCACCGTGACGAGATGGCCGCCTTCTTCGCCGTGCCGTACGTCTTCGGGCGCCACCCGCAGCGGGCGGATCGGCGCTGGGATCCGGTGTACACCGACGCCGACATCCCCATGCTGATCGAGAAGGCCCACGAAGCGCGTTCGTTCGCTGACCGCCACGGGGTGATCGTGCACACCCACATGTTCGTCGGGACGGTGGCGTTCGCCGTCGAACGCATGGGGCGCGAACTCGTCGACGACGTCCTCGGCCCCGACGTGGTGATCGCGCACGCCAACGCGCTCACGGCGGACGAGATCGAGGTCATCGCCGCCACGGACGCGAAGGTGTCCGCTGCTCCGAGCACGGGCGAGAACTTCTGGTACGGCCGCTGCCCGATTCCCGAGATGCTGGCCGCCGGTGTCGACGTGGCGATCAGCACCGACGGGAACGCGCCTCGCTTCTCGATGGATCTCTTCAAGGAGGTCTACCGAGCGCTCTTCCTAAACTGGTCCGCCTTCGGCCACCAGCGCATCTTCCCGGTGGGCAAGGCGCTTCGCATGGTGACGATCGACGCAGCGCGCGTGATCGGGATGGACGACCGGATCGGTTCGCTCGAGCCTGGCAAGTACGCCGACATCATCCAGATCGATCTCGAGCGTCCGCATCTCGTCCCTGACGCCCACCTGCCGAACCTGGTGGCGTTCTACGTCAACGGCAACGACGTGGTCACGACGATCGTCGGTGGGAACGTCGTGATGCGCGATGGGGCGATCACCACCGTCGACCAAGGCGCGGTCATCCGGGAAGCGCGTCGCCAAGCCGAGCTCGCGTTCGGCCGCGTCGACGTGTCGAAGTACCTCGAGACGAATCGAGCCTTCTGGCGCGAGCACGAGTATTGAACTCGGCGCCGTCTCGGTTCGGCCTCAGGCACCCGCGGCGGACGCGCTGGGGTACCCCGCCAGGCGTCGCTCACACGTCGTGCAGCGTTCCCGCCTCGATCACGGTGTCGCCGTCGAGCGCGAGCGTCGCGCCGAGCAGGCACAGCCCGAGGTGCGCAGCGCTGCGGATGGTGCCGCGGAAGTACTGGTCGTCGTTCGAGCCGAGTTCGACCTGCACGCTGCCGAGGTAGCCCTCGGCGTCGGCGTTGCCGCTGCCGGCGTCAGGGAACTGGGCGAGCTGCGCCGTCCACTGGGCGCGGTGGTCGGTGCCCCAAGCGATGTGGCCCACCAGCCGGGCAGCGCTGTCGTGCAGGTCGTCCAGGTAGCGTTCGAGCAGGGTCGCGTCGAGGCCGCCATCGATGCGCACGACGTGGCCCTGCTCGATCGTGAGCCGGACCTCGCGTTCGACGAAGCGCCCCAGGTGGAAGACCTGGTCTCCGACCGCCAGCACGAGCCTCCCCTCGACGCTCCCCTCGTGCGGGGCGATCTCGACCATCGCCCCGCCCCAGAAGTCGAAGCGGCCGGGCGCATCGGCCACGCCGCAGTGGGCGAGCGCGGGACGTCCCTCGACGCGCATCACGAGGTCCGTGCCATGCGCCGAGGTGATGCGCACCTCGCGCGCGCGCGCGAGGCGAGCCGCGCCGGCGCGGGTGCGGGCGACGACAGTGGGGTCGGCGCGCAGACGCTCGAGCGTGTGGCTCGGTTGTACGGCCATGAGCGCCCGCGCGCCTGCGTCGAGCGCGCCACGCAGATGTGGGTCGTAATGGACGCGGATGGGGGTGACGGCCACGATGAGGTCGCTGGCGCGATAGAGCGGCTCCAGGTAGGCGCCTTGGTCGCCGCGGTGGGCCGGGAGGGTCACGACCAGCGCGTCGGCGCCGAGATCGAGCGCGGCGCGCAGGCAGGCCGCCGAGGCGGCAGGATCGTAGGCGCTGTCGGTCAGGACGAGGCAGCGCTCACCGGCGTGAAGCGCACACGCCTCGAGCTGGTGACGGAACACGGGTACGAGGTCGAGCGCGGCGTACGGGCCTGAGCGAGTGCGGGCGTAGGGCACGGTACACCTTCCTGCTGCGCGTCGCGTTGCCACTGGCGCACGCGATCGCCGCGACCAGCGGGCCGGGCGGTGGTGCACGATACATTGCTGGAGTCAACACGTAGCGCAACGAACGTTGCGAGGAAGGTACACCGCATGCGAACGATCGACCGCAACGACCCCTACGTCGGATGGCGCGAGCGCCTCCCCGAACCCGAGCTGCGACGCGACGACACCGCGCTCGTGGTCATCGACATGCAGTACGCGTGCGCGAGCATCGACCACGGCATCCACGCCATGCGGCGCGCGATGGGTCTGACGAACGGTCTCGACTACCTCGGTGAGCGCCTCGAGCTGGCGGTAGGGAACATCCAGCGCCTGCAGCGCGCCTTCCGCGAGCGCGGCATGGAGGTCGTGTTCGTGCGGATCTGCGCCAAGACGCGCGACGGGCGCGACCGGAGCAAGGCCCACAAGGACCTCGACAACCACTCGCCCGAGGGGAGCAAGGACGCGGAGATCCTGGCCGAGCTCGCACCGCAGGGCGACGAGATGGTGTTCGACAAGACCACCGGTTCGGCGTTCATGTCCACCAACCTGCACTACGTCCTCGGCAACGTCGGGATCCGCAACCTCGTCTTCGTCGGCACGATGACCGGCGGCTGCGTCGAGTCGTCGGTGCGCGACGCGAAGGACCTCGGCTACGGTGTGATCATGGTCGAGGACGCCTGCGCCACCTGGAGCCACGAACTCCAGGAGGCCAGCGTGATGGTCGTGAACGAGGTGTTCGGGAAGGTCAAGACGACCGCTGAGGTGCTCGAGCGGCTGCCGTGACCGGGCCGCGTCGGGTCGGCGAGCGTGGCACGCCGACCCGACGCGTTGGCCCTTCAGTCGCCGTAGCCGAAGGGGTCGAACGGGCGTCCGCTCGCCTCGGCGATCGCGGTGATGAACGTGCTGGTCGTGTGCGGCGTGCGGTAGATGAGGTCGAAGAAGCGCTGCCGGTCGGCCTCGCTCCCCTCGAAGCGCTCGAACGCCAGCTGCACGATCCGGCGCCCGTAGTAGTACTGCGGGTAGTGGGTGCGCGACACCGGGTTCGTGATGAAGTCGTACGCGCGCTCCGCGTCGTCGCGCAGGACCAGGTGGTCGACCATCAGCTCGACGGCCTCGTCGCGAGACATGCGGCTGTCGTTGACCAGCAGACACGCGTTCTGCATCGCGATGCGGCCCAGGTCCTTCGACGCCTGGCCGAGGCGAAGCGCGAGCGCTTCGCGGCTGTCGCCCACGTCCCAGCCGATGAAGTGCAGCGCCGACTCCGGGCCCCCCTCGAAGATCGGGTTCGTCGGCGCGTTGCGCTGGTAGAAGGCCGCCTCGATCGGCCAGCGGCCGTGGCGGTAGAGGGAGTCCCACAGCGCGTAGAACGTCTGGTGCCCGGGGTAGGCCTCGTGCGTCAGCACTTGCACGAACACGTCGCGCTGCCAGGCCTTGTCGATGTTGAAGTGGACCCAGCCGCGATAGTCGCCGACGTACTGCGAGCGTCCGCTGTAGAAGACGTCGCGCACGCCGTAGACGTCGTCGAGCCCCTCCCCGTCGGGGAGCGTCAGCACGCGCGCCTCGGTTGCGCGGCGCGCCTCGTCCATGATCGTCTTCGCGAACGCGATCACCGCGTCGCCGGTCATGCTCGTCTCCGAACGCCAAGCATCGACGCGCTGGCGCAGGTCGCCGCGGTACCCGAGCTCGCCGAGGCCGTCATGGAGCTCGTCTCGCAGCCGTGCGGCTTCGCTGCCGGGGATCTCGCGCAGGTCGATCTCGATGATGTCGCGGACCGTGTCGAGGTACGGGCGCTCGACCCCCTCGAGGCGGTCGAGCAGGGCACGGCTGGCGCGTACGAGCGCACGCATGTACGCCCCCGCGTGACCGGTGAGCCCGTCGACGTGGGCAGCGACCTCGTCGAGCGTGTCGCGCATCGCCGGGAGCTCGTCCATGCTCGGCTCGACGCCGCTGTAGTTGGCCAGCAGCATCTCGCGGCCGAGCCGCTCGGGCGCCTCGCCGTAGCGGCTCATGCTCGCGACCAGGTCGACGTAGCGTCGGCCGAGTTCGGGTGTCGTGTAGGCCAGCGGTTCCATCGTCGTCCTCCAGGTCAGAGCGTCGCCTCGTCGGCGAGTCGGAGCGCCGCGTGGAGCAGCGCCTGCGCACCGGCAGCGCAATGCGCCGCGTCGGTGTGCTCCAGCGGCGAGTGGCTGTAGCCGCCGCGGCTCGGGACGAACAGCATGCCGGTCGGGATGCGCCGCGCCAGCACCTTGGCGTCGTGGCCGGCCCACGACGGCATCGAGCGTTCTGGCAGACCGGCATCGACGAGCGCCCGTCGTGTGGCTCGCAGCGGCACGGGGTGCATCGGCACCGCCGGGGCGTGATGCCATGCCTCGAGCGCCACCTGCAGGCCGTGGCGCGACGCCGCTTCCGCCACCAGGGTCTCGACGCGTTCGCGGAGCGACGCCATCTGGTCCTCGTCCGGGCAGCGCATCTCGATCCGCATCCGCACCTCGCCCGGCACGACGTTCGTCGCGCCGGGGAAGACCTCGAACACCCCGACGGTGCTCACCACGTCGCCTTCGGTGGCCGCCACACCGAGGTCGCGGACCGCGAGGGCGAGTTCGGCTGCCCCCCAGAGGGCGTCCTTGCGCATCGCCATCGGGGTGGTGCCAGCGTGATTGGCCTCGCCGCGGAAGACCACCGTGGTGCGTGAGATGCCGACGATCCCGGTCACGGCGGCGGCCACGCCGCCGTCGGTGTCGAGCACCGGCCCCTGCTCCACGTGGAGTTCGAGGTAGGCCGCCAGGTCCGGCCTTTCGACGCGCGGGAGCCCGGGTACGTCGAAGTCGGCGAGGTAGCGCTCCAAGCCGCGGCCGTCGCGGTCGCGGATCTCGCCGAAGCGCTCGGGCGGGATCTCGCCGATCCAGAGCTGCGCCGACAGCACGCCGATGCCGAAGGTGTTCCCCTCCTCGTCGGCGAAGCCCAGCAGACTGAGCGGGCGCCGCGGGGTGATGCCGGCCTCGCCCAGGGTCTGGAGCACCTCGAGCGCGGCGAGCACGCCTAGTCCACCGTCGAAACGGCCGCCGTTGGGCACGGTGTCGAGGTGCGATCCGAGGCCGATCGACGCGAGTGACGGGTCGCGGCCGGGGAGCGTCGCGATCAGGTTCCCGGTCGCGTCGAGGCCCGGCTCGAGCCCGGCCGCGCGCGCCCAGGTCGCAACGAGGCCTACCGCTTCGGCGTGGGTTGTGCCATAGGGGGGGCGAACGATACCGCCGCCCTCGACCGCGCCGACGCGCCCGAGGCGCTCGATGCGGTCCCACAGTCGCCGTTCGTCGACGTTCACGGCCGTCGTCCTCCTTCATCGGCGTCGAGGGAGACACCGAACAGATCGCGCGCCTTCGTGGCGAGGTAGTCGAGGTACGGCTCTGGGTCGAGGCCGCCGCCGCAGACGCGCTCGACCAGGTCGAGCGGGTCGACGCGCCGCCCGTGCCGGTGGATGTTCGTGCGTTGCCACGCCGAGAGCGATGCGACGTCGCCGCTGGCGAGGAGCGCGTCGAGGTCGCCGAGGTCGCGCTCGGCCGCCTGCCAGAACTGCGCCGCGAGGACGTTGCCGAGCGTGTAGCCCTGGAACGCGCCACCGATCTCGCGGCTGAACCAGTGGACATCCTGCAAGGCGCCGTTTCGGTCGTCGTCGGCGGCGACGCCGAGGGTCGCACGGTAGCGTTCGTGCCAGGCCTCGCCGAGGTCGGCGACCGCGAGCCTCCCTGCGAGCAGGTCGAGCTCGAGCTCGAAGCGCACGATCACGTGCAGGTCGTAACTGAACTCGTCGGCTTGCGTTCGGATCACGCCAGGACGCACCGCGTTGATCGCCCGGTGGAACGCGATCTCGTCGACGCCGGCGAGCTGTTGCGGGAACGTGTCGCGCAGGAGCGGGAAGGCGTAGCGCCAGTACGCGAGCGAGCGGCCGACACGGTTCTCCCAGGTGCGCGACTGGCTCTCGTGGACGCCGGCCGAGGTCCCGTCGGCCAGGGGCGTCGCCTCGAGGCGCGGGTCGAGACCCTGGTGGTACATCCCGTGCCCGCTCTCGTGGAAGGTGCAGAAGAGGGCCTCGCGCAGGTCGTCGTCTCGGCCGCGGGTGGTGATGCGCACGTCGTCGATGCTGAACTCGATCGCGAAGGGGTGGTGGGTCGGGTCGAGGCGGCCGCGGCGCGTGTCGTAACCGAACTCGCGGACGCGCTCGAGCGCGAAGGCGAACTGCGCCGCGAGCGGGTAGGGGCCGCGGAGGAAGCCGTCGTCCGGCGGTTCGGCTGCGGCCACAGCGCGCAGGAGCGGGGTGAGCCGCGCGCGCAGCTGGGCGAAGAGCGCGCTCAGCTGCGCGACCGTGACGCCGTGGTCGCTGCGCGCGATGAGGGGATCGGCGACGTGTTCGGCCGGGCCGAGGTGCTGCGCGAGCTCGCGACTCAGGTCGAGGGTGCGTTCGAGCACCGGCACCATGCGGGCGAGGTCGTCGGCCGGACGCGCCTCGGTCCACGCTTGGTAGCTGCTCGCCAGGTGCTCGTTGAACGTGCGCGTGAAGGTCGCCGGGAGCGCCGCATCGCGCTCGAGGTCGCGGCGGGTGATCCGCACGAGGTCGCGCTCGATGCCGCCGTCGGGCGCGCCGATCGCGTCGAGTTCCCGCTCGGCGGCGGCGAGTGCCCGTGCCAGTGCCGGCGACGTGAAACGCTCGTGCGCAACCTGCTTGAGCAGCGCGAGCTGGCGCGCCCGCGCCGCCGCACCGCCGGGCGGCATGTGGGTCGCCTGGTCCCACGTGAGCAGGAAGGCCGCGCCACGCAGGTCGGCGACGTCGGCGAGGAGCCGGCGGAGACGGTCGACGGCGGACTCAGCCATCGCGCGCCGTGCCGGGGTAGCGCTCGAACCACTCGACGATCGCCTCGAGGCGCTGGAGGCGCCGGTCGGGCCGGCCCGAGCGTGACAGGTCGTGGCCTTCGTCGGGGAAGCGGAGGAACTCGATGGGCGCCTTGCCGAGCACCCGCAGCGCGACGTAGAGCTGCTCGGCCTGCTCGACCGGGCAGCGGTGGTCCTGTTCGGCGTGGATGATCAGCAACGGCGTCACGACCCTGTCGACGTTTCGCATCGGGCTCTTGTCCCACAGGTCCGCAGGGGCTTCCCACGGGACGTTCCCCGTCTCGATCGTGAGCCAGCTGAAGCCGACGTCGGAGGTCCCGTAGAACGAGAGCCAGTTGCTGATCGAGCGCTGCGTGACGGCCGAGGCGAAGCGGTCGGTGACACCGACCAGCCAGTTGGTCATGAAGCCCCCGTAGGACCCGCCCGTGACGTGCATCGGCGCCCCGGGCGCGCGGTGCTGCGCGCGGGCGTGCTCGGCGATCGTCAACACGTCGTCGGCGTCGATCGTGCCGACGCGCCCGGTGATCGACTCACTGAAGGCGTAGCCGTAGCCGGCGCCGCCGCGCGGGTTGCCGAACACGACGGTGTAGCCGCGGGCCGCCAGGAGCTGCATCTCGAACGAGAAGCCGTGGCCGTAGGTGGTGCGCGGGCCGCCGTGGATCTGCAGCACGAGCGCCGCGTCGTCGCGTGGCGTGATCGGGGTGAGCGTCCAGTAGGCGATCTCGGCCTGAGCGTCGGCGGTCGCGACGTTGACCTCCGGGCCGGCCGCGACCGGCACGTGCGTTTCGACCCAGGCATCGTTGACGCGGCTGAGGCGACGCTCGTCGCCGTCGGTGCCTCGCACGTAGAGTTCGCCCGGGCGATCGCTGGCTTCGCTCGTGAAGGCCACGAGGCCGCCCGCGGCGACGAAGCCGGTGACCGCTCGGCCGGGCGCCTGGAGCCGCTCGATGACGCCGTCGTCGATCGCCACGCGGGCGACGCAGGAGCTGCCGCGCTCGTTGGCGATGAAGAGGACCGAGTCGTCGCCGTCCCAGGTCGGCCCGTGCGGGTACCGCCCGAGCCGGCTGTCGCCTCCCACGAGGGGAACGCAGTCGATCTCGCCGGTGAGCAGGCGCGGCACACCGCCGTCGGCGTCCATCAGCCACACGCCGACCGGGCTGCTGATGCGCTGCGGGTCGCTCGGGGCGAGGAAGGCGATACGGCGAGCGTCTGGGGAGAGCGCAGGCGCGCTCGCGATCAGGGGGTTGGCCTGCTCGACCAGGGGGCGTGGCGCGTCGGCGCCTGCGTCGAGGCGCCAGACGTCGCGGTAGTAGTACCCCTCGTCGTCGAGCGTGTGCGCGGCGACGAAGAGCACCGTGCCGTCGGGCGCGACGTGCAGGTCGGACACCGACGTCGGGAGCTCGACGAGCGCCGTCGTGCGTCCGTCCACACCGACGGCGTGGAGCGTGGCCGGCACCGAGGGTCGGAAGCCGACACCGTCGGCGCGGTAGTACGGTTGCGTGATGCGGCGGCCGAGACCCTTGTCCTCGGGCTCCGCTGCGGCGCGACCCACCACGACGAGTCGGTCGCCGCTCGGGAGCCAGGCCAGCTCGCTGACGCCGCCCGGCAGGTCGGTGAGCCGACGCGCCTCACCGCCGTCGAGGGGCATGACGTAGACCTGCGCAGGTCCGCCAGCGCGATCCGAGAGGAAGGCGAGGGTGCGGCCGTCGGGTGAGACGCAGGGGCGGGTGTCGCGGCGCTCACCCTGGCTGAGCTGTCGTTCGTCGCCCGTGCGGGTGTCGAAGCGGACCAAGGCACTGGCGTAGCGCGGCGGGTCGTCGGTCTCGATGCGAGTGACGCTCACGATGACGCCGTCGCCGCCCGGCACGATGGCCGGGTCGGCGACGGCGCGCAGCGTGAGCAGGTCGCTGACGCTGAGCGTGGGTTGCACGACGCCGTCAGCGCAGACGGGCGTTCGTCACGACGATGCGGGCGTCGCGGCGGGGCTCCCAGTCGAGCCGCTCGGACACGCCGTAGTAGTTGGGCTGGAAGTAGAGCATCAGCCACGGCGGGTCGGCGTAGAACGCCTCGAGCATCTCGTGCACGATGGCGTCCTGCTCAGCGGGATCGCGCGTCTGAGCGAGTCGGTCCCAGCCGGCGAACCACACGTCGTTGTTCCAGCTCGGGTAGTTGGTCGCGCCGTCCGGGGCACGCAGGTCGGCCATGTCGTACTGCGCGCTCCAGATGGAGCCGCCGGTCGCGACCATGAACAGCGGGCCGGCGGTCTTGCCGACGAGCGCCGGCACGAAGACCGAGCCGAAGTCCTGCAGTTCGACTTCGGTCTGGACACCGATGTCGCTCAGGTACTGACCGATCGCCAGGGCGGAGTCGGTGTAGGCGCGACCGCTGGGAACCTGGAGCGTCAGCTCGAAGCGCACGCCGTTCGCGCCGCGCGGATAGCCGGCCTCGTCGAGGAGCTGCTCGGCCCGTTCGGGGTCGTACGGGTAGGGCTCGAGGGTCGGGTGGTCGTTGGGCGGGTTGACCATGCCGGTGGCGCGTTCGCAGGTGGTGGCGAGCAGCGTCTGGCAGATGGTCGGGACGTCGACGGCGTACTGCAGCGCGACGCGCACGGCGGTGTCGCGGATCGCCTGGGCGCCACCCGGCACGTCGTCGAAGGCGGCCCCCATGTTGAAGCCCACGTGGACGCGCGCGGTGCCCGAGACGGGGACCACCGACGCGTTGCCGCTGGCGTTCACGGCGCCGATCTGGTCGGGCGCGACGGCATCGGCGATGTCGACGTTGCCGGCGATCAACTCGGCCGCGCGCGTGCTCGCCTCAGGGATGACGCGCCAGACGATGCGATCGAAGCCGGCTTCGCGCAGCGTGAACTCGGGCACGCGTTCGAGGATCAGGCGGTCGTCGCGGACCCACTCGGCGAAGCGGTAGGGGCCCGAGCCGATGGGCGTCGTCGCGGCCTGGTCGAGGCTCATCGCTTCGTAGCCTTCACGGCAATGGATGCGCACCTCGGCGATGAGTCCGGGCGCGATGGCGCTGTACTGGTTCGTGATGATCGTCGCCGTGAGCGGTCCGTCGACGCGCGCGTCGACGTAGCCGAGGCTGTTGAAGATGAACCCCGGGGTGTTGCCGGTGAAGGCGTTCGCCGGATCGGCTGCACGCTGGAACGTGTACACCACGTCCTCGGCCGTGAGCGGTTCGCCATCGTGGCATTGGAGACCGTCGAACAGGTGGAAGGTCAGCTCCGTGCCGTCGTCGGAGACCTCGAACCGCTCGGCGAGGTAGGGCACGATCTCACCCTCGGGCGTGATCTCGAGGAGGCTCGCCCAGAGGTGCTTGGCGATGTTGTCGGCGGCGATGGAGTTGATGCTGGCCGGATCGAGCGAGGTGGCGTCGGCGGCCTGGGCGATGACCAGGGTGCCGTCGCCAGGGGACTGCGCGAGCGCCGCTCCGAACACGAGCGCGAGCGCGACGACCAGGACGGTGAGACGTGCGAACATGCGACCTCCGAACGGCGGCCGGTCTTCTGACCGGGGTGCCACGTCGACCTCGGGGCTCGAGACGGTCGACGGTCGACATTACCAAGACGGACGCGTCGACGGCGTGGATGCGTCGAGGGCGTCGCCGCCTCCAGGCCGCGCCCTCGTGCTGGGCGGGCCACGCCGCGCGACGCCCGTGACCGCGCCGCCGGCGCTCACGCCGCCGGCGCTCACGCCGCCAGCAGTCACGACGCCGGCGCAGCGGACCGCTGGAAGGCCCGCACGGCGTCCGCTACCCGAGCCTGCTGTGCCTCGCTGATGCCCGGGTACATCGGCAGGTTGAGCA
>PWQI01000291.1 GCA_003556805.1 Trueperaceae bacterium
CGCGAGGGTGCCCGGCTGGTGGCGGCGAAGCTGCTCGAGGCCTTCGGCACGCCCTTCCGCTTGCGTGGACACGACGTGGTGGTGCGCGCCAGCGTCGGCATCGCGCTGTACCCCGACGACGCCGGCCACGGCACGGGGCTGATGCGTGCGGCCGACGTAGCGATGTACCAGGTCAAGCAGTCGGGGAAGGGTGCCTACGCCTTTCACGCAGCGGCCCCCTAGGTGCTCAGGCGCACCGGAGCGACAGCGCGACCGTCACGAGCCGTTGCGCTCCAGCGCCAGGCTCACCAGGCCGTCGGCGGCACGCCGCGACAACCAGCCGCGTCGCAGTGCGTGCAGCAGAGCCACCCCGTCGTCGGCCAGGGCGCGCGCGACGTCGGCCTTGCCGCTGTCGTCGCGCACCAGCTCGACACCGTGCTCGCTACGGCTGCACCAGTCGTCTGTGGCGGCGCCGCCGACGCGGACGGCGCTGGCCACGTAGGCGTGTGTGTCGAACACGGCCGGGCCGGTTGCGTCGTCTGGTTCGAGGACGACTCCGTCGGCGTAGATCAGGCGGCCGCCGCGCCGGACGCGCAGTTGGCTGTCGACGTGGCGGTAGGCGTGCCGCTCGGCTCGCGCCACGCGCCCCGCCGAGCAGCGCTCGAGCATCGCG
This sequence comes from Trueperaceae bacterium, assembly GCA_003556805.1. Taxonomy (GTDB): domain Bacteria; phylum Deinococcota; class Deinococci; order Deinococcales; family Trueperaceae; genus CSSed10-48. Next base: position 653 of record PWQI01000291.1, read on the forward strand.
AAGCGCGCCCCGTCGTCGACGTGTCCGGCGGCGTCCGCGCTGGTGTTCAGCGCGCCTCCTCCTCGAACAGGACTTCGCGGCGCAACCACGCCACTACCTCGTCGACGCCCACGGCCCGCTTGAGATCGGGGAACACCTGGGGTCGCTCGCCGCGCTGCGCCCGGGCGTCGCACTCCATCACGCCCAGGTCGGCGCCCACCAGCGGGGCGAGGTCGATACTTGTTCATGATCAGCAGGTCGGACGTCACGCCGCGACCGCCCTTGCGTGGCACCTTGTTGCCGCCGGACACGTCGACGACGTAGATGCTGACGTCGACGAGGTCAGGGCTGAAGGAGGCAGCCAGGTTGTCGCCACCGGACTCGAGGCACAGCAGCTCGACGCCGGGGAAGCGGGCGAGCATGTCGTCGATCGCCTCCAGGTCGGCGCTGGTGTCCTTGCGGATGGCGGTGTGGGGGCAGCCACCGGTGCGCACCCCGCGGAGTCGCTCGCTGGGTAGCGCGTCGGAGTGGGTGAGGACCTCGGCGCCTTCGTCGGTGAAGATGTCGTTGGTGATGAGCGCGAGCGGGTAGTGCTCGCGCAGCTGTCGGCAGAGCGTGTCGAGCGGCGCCGTCTTGCCCGAGCCGACGGGCCCGCCGATAACGACCTTGACGGCGCTCAGGCGCGCCTCCGCGACCAGATGTGTGCGGTGGCGGCGCTCACGACTCGAACAGCCGCGACACCATCGCCGGCTGTTGCGCGGCGCGCAGGTCGGCGGCGGGTGTGGCCGACCAGAGCGACGAGGCCGGGTGGTCGACGGACCCTGCCGCCTCGGGTCACACGCGCTGTGCAGGGGTCAACGTGCGGTAACCGAGGGACAGGCGCTGGTGGCCCGCAGCGTCGGGACGCGCTTCCAGGCGTACAGCTCCTCCGCGAGCCAGCGCAGCCCCGCCGGAGCCGTGTGGTCCTCGAGCCGGTAGGCCAGCGCCAACGCCGCCAGATCGAGTCGGCCGAAGCCGCTGCGGAGCTGCCCACGGAGCCAGGCCTCGAGACCTGAGGCATCGAGGCCGAGGTCGGCGTAGCGTTCCAGGCCGTTCGAGTGCGCGAAGGCGCCGCTGGGAGAGGCGGAGTCGTGGAGCTGCAGCAGCGTCAGCCATGCGTGGTCTGCCGGCGCGCCGATCGCCCGCATCAGTGGGCGTGTTCGCCCGGGGCGCGGCCCGTGAAGTGGCGCCGGCGCCGCGCCACCTCGGCGGCGACGAAGACGAGCAGGCCGTCGGTCTCGCGGTCGGTGATGCGCATGAAGCCTCCGGATCGGAACGTTACTCGATGTGTGGCCATATGTCCAGCATCTGATGTACAGAGACAAACAGAACGTCACCAATCGCTGCTTTTCGTACATTCAGAAGCTGCTGCATGCACAAAGGAGCGTTCACGAGTGGTTGCAGGATCCTCGATGGCCGTCAGCGTCGTCCTCGGCCGCCAGGTGCCGCGCATCGAGCCCGGTGACAGCGAGGGTCGCGCTGCGATGGGCGCCGCGCGCCGCGAGATCAGCCGGTTCGACGAGGCGGGTGGTGTCCCATCGACGCGGCGCACTGCCTTGACAGCGACTGGCCCTGCACATATGGTGACGCTGGTCGTCGATTGTCGACAATTTGCTCGCACGGACCCACGGCGTCGACCGGTTGCCGTGTCACGAGGAGGCCAGCAATGCCCGAAGCCCCCGCATGGCGGTTCCAGAAGCTCATCAAGCCGATGTTCGACGTGCCCGCACGCGAACACCTCTTCAAGGGGCGGGTCGTGACCGCTGTCGGCGACGAGGTGCTCGAGGACGGCTTCGTGCACGTGCGAGACGGTTCCATCGTCGCCGTCGGTCGCCAGGCTGAGCTCGGCACGCCGTCCCCCGACGCCGAGATCGTCGCGCTGCCAGGCAGCACGATCCTGCCGGGCCTGATCAACTCCCACGCCCATCTCGCATGGGACGGCATCCACGACCTCGCGCGCCAATCGCTCGACGACGGCCCCGAGATCAGTGCCTACAAGATCGCCGGCAACATGCTCATCAGCCTTCGGGCCGGGGTGACCATGGTGCGTGACCTCGGCATGAACACCAGCAACCTGGCGGCGAAGCAGGCGGTGGCGCAGGGCATCTTCCCTGGTCCACGCTTGCTCGTGACCGGTGAAGCGATCGTCCAGACCGGCGGGCACACGTACTGGTGCTGCCGCGAGGCCAGCGGTGCAGACGAGATGCGTCGCGCGGTGCGCGACCAGGTGCGTGCGGGCGCGGACCTCATCAAGATCATGGCGTGCCACGACCGGCTCGAGTTCACCGACGACGAACTCGCCGCCGTGATCGACGAGACCCACCGCAACGGCCTGCCGATCACGGCCCACGCGACGTACGACGCCTGCATCCGCCGCGTCGTCGAGTTCGGCATCGACGTGGTCGAACACGGCGGCTCGATGAGCGACGAGACGATCGCGCTCCTGCTCGAGCGCAAGGTGCCCATCGTGACGACCTTCGCTCCGGTGGTCATGCAGAGCCAGCCGGAGATCGCGCGCACGTTCAACATCCCCGAGTGGAAGATCGCCGAGCGTCAGCGCGCGGTCGCGGACCCGAGCCGCTACGACGGCCTCGTGCGAGCGGCCCAGGCCGGTGTCACGATCGTCTTCGGCACCGATGCGGGCAGTCCTGCCGTCGGGCATGACGTGGTCGCGCCAGAGCTGAAGTTCATGGTCAAGCTCGGCGTGGTGAAGGACAACCTCGACGCCATCCGCAGCGCCACGATCAAGGCCGCAGCGCTCTCGGGCTTGGACGCCCGCATCGGTTCGCTCGAGGCCGGCAAAGCCGCCGACCTGATCGTCGTCGATGGCGACCCCGTCGCCGACCTCGACGCGCTGACGCGCGTCCGCCAGACGTACGTCGACGGGCGGCGGTTGGCGTGAACGTCGGCGCAGCACGCGATCCGCTCCTCGCGCGCCGTTCCGGGCGCATCGTCGCCGAGGACGTCTCGTTCAGGACCAGGCTGCTGGAGATCGCCGCCGGCCTGGACGACGTGATCGCGATGGGGCGCGGCGATCCCGACTTCCACACGCCGCAGCACATCGTCGACGCTGCCAAGCGCGCCATCGACGCCAACGAGCACCACTACACGCATCCGGCCGGACTGCCGGCGTTGCGGGATGCGATCGCCGCGACGCTCGCGCGGGACTTCGGGATCCACTACGACCTGGACGAGGTGATCGTCACCGCTGGCGTGCAGGAGTCGATCACGCTGCTGATGCTGGCGTTGATCGAACCTGGCGACGAGGTGCTCATCACCTCGCCGCGCTTCACGACCTACGACCAGGCGGTCGTCGCCTTCGGCGGCGTGCCGGTCCCCGTCCCGACGTACGAGCGCGACGACTTCGCGCTCATGCCCGCCGAGATCGAAGCGCGGATCACCGAGCGCAGCAAGGTGCTCGTCCTGGTGAGCCCCAACAACCCGACGGGGGCGGTCACGCCCCCAGAGGTGATCCGTCAGATCGCCGACCTCGCGCGCCGCCACGACCTGATCGTCATCAGCGACGAGATCTACGCGGCGCTCATCTACGAGGGTGCAGAGCACCTCTCGATTGCCGCGGTCGACGGCATGCGTGAGCGCACCATCGTGCTCAACGGGTTCTCCAAGTCGCACGCGATGACGGGCTGGCGGGTCGGTTACCTGGCTGGGCCGAAGAGCTTCGTGCGGATGCTCGTCGACCCGCGCCACATGCTCAGCATCAACACCGCGACGCCGTCCCAGTTCGCTGCACTCGCTGCCTTGACGGGACCGCAGGACGCCGTGGAAGCGATGCGTCAGGCGTACGCCGAGCGGCGCGCGCTCATGATGCGCTCCATGGACGCCCTGGGCCTCAGCTACGGGTTCCCTGGCGGCGCGTTCTACCTCTACGTCAATACCTCGGCGACCGGGATGCAGTCGCCGGCCTTCTGCGAGACGCTCCTCCGCGAGGGACGCGTGATGCTCTTCCCAGGGAGCCTCTTCGGTGACGACAGCGATCTCTACACCCGCATGAGCTACCTGCAGCCGTTGGATCGGATCGAGGAGGCGATGGGGCGCCTCGCCCGGGTGGTGGAGCGGCATCGCGCCTGAGTCGGTCGCGTACGGAGCGTATCGGGGCGTGGACCATGCAGTCCACGCCCCGATCGTGATGCAGCGCCGCCGCCCGTCATGGCTCGAGTACGCGCGCCTCGATGGGATGCTCGTCCTGGAAGCGACTGGGGACCTCGGTCTCCGTGGCGGTGACGATCATGCTGTTGATCGTCCGGTAGCCGTCGACGCCCGGGCGGTAGATGCCTGGCTCGTTCGAGAACACCATCCCGACCGCGATCGGCTCCCCC
>PWQI01000223.1 GCA_003556805.1 Trueperaceae bacterium
CGCAGCCGGCCTCCTCGCAGCCGGCCTCCTCGGAGGGGGTAGCCTGAGCGGATGTCCACCCCGCGCGAGCGCTCGCGCCTCGTCGACCGCAGCCCGGTGTTCTACGGCTGGGTCGTGCTCGCGCTGGGGACGCTCGGCCTGGTGATGACCACGCCGGGCCAAACGCTCGGCGTGTCGGTCTTCCTCGACCCGATCCTCGACGACCTCGGAGCTGAGCGGGGGACGGTGTCGCTGCTCTACACCATCGGCACGCTCACGGGCGCCGTGGCGCTGCCGTTCGTGGGTCGTGCGCTCGACCGCTACGGGCCCCGCGTGATGGTGGCCGTCGTCGCGGCCGGCCTGGCGCTCGCGTGCGTGTGGATGGCGAACGTTCGCGACCTCACGAGCCTGGCGATCGGGTTCATCCTGATCCGGGGCTTGGGCCAAGGGGCTCTCGGCCTCGTGAGCGTCCACGCCATCACCATCTGGTTCGTGCGCCGGCGTGGGCTCGCGATCGGGCTGGCCGGCGTGGGCATGGCCGTGGCCACGGCCTTCTTCCCGCTCCTGATCGAAACGATGGTCGGCGCCTGGGGTTGGCGCTGGGCGTACGCGGCGCTCGGCGGCCTCGTGGCCATCACGATCCTCCCGCTCGGTGCGATCTTCTTCCGACGCGATCCGGAGCGCTACGGCGTCACGCCGGACGCACGCGCTCCGCTGCCGCCTCCGCCCCCGGGCCGCGAGGAGATCCACATGAGCGCCGGCCAGGCGCGGCGCACCGTGGCGTTCTGGTACATCGCCGTCTCCGTCGCCACCATCAGCGCGCTGTCGACGGGACTGGTGTTCCACCACTTCGACCTGATGAGCGTGCGTGGCATGGACCGGCTGGCGGCGGCCGGCGTGTTCGTGCCGATCGCCTTGGTGAGCGCCGCGACGAACATGATCGCGGGCGTCTTGCTCGACCGCGTGGCTCCGCGCTTCGTGGTGAGCGCCATGCTCGTGGCGATGGCGGCGAGCCTCACCGGGGCGACGCTGGTCGCGGAGCCGACGCTGTGGATCTACGGCGCCGTCCTGGGGCTCACCCAAGGGGCGATGGGCGCCGTCAGCGGCACGGCCTACGCGAGCTACTTCGGCCGGCGCGCGATCGGCGGCATCAAGGGAACCGCCCAGACGCTGTCGGTGGGGGGAGCGGCCGCGGGACCGCTGCTGCTCGCGTGGGGCCAGGCCGCAACGGGTTCGTACGAAGGCGTGCTGTTCGCCGCGGCGCTGTGGCCGCTGGCGCTGGCCATCGGCGCGCTGTTCCTCCGGCGCCCGCGCCCACCGGGCAGCGTGAACAGCCAGACGAAGACCCCGCCGTCTTCGTAACCGGCGGGGTCCCTGCAGTCGCGGGACCGGCGCTCGCCGCGCCCCGCGCATGTCGATGCGATCGGATCTCCGCGCTGGGCCCATCCCAGCGCTCCATCGTGTCGAACCCGTGGCCTCGGTGTCCGGGGAGCCAAGTGCGCTCCACGCCCCCCTGGACGGAGGTCCGATCGCAGCACGTACGGTGGGGCGCCTTCTCGGCCTCGCGTCCCTCGCGAGCGACCTCATCGGCGCGTCTTCCACTGTTCGTGCACTTCCAGGGTAGCGGCGCCCGCCGCACCCCGCCGGGACATTTGTCCCGGTGCGTTATCGCGTCCTGGACGGCACTCGTGTCGCCGCGCGGCGTGTGCGTCGACGGCGCGGCGCGACCTGACAGCGCGGACAGACATGCGTGCCGCGTTGGCCCACCACCAGCTTCTCGAGCGTCGTCCCGCAGCGCGCGCATGGCTCGCCGTCATGGCCGTAGACCGCCAGGCGCTCGAGGAACGAGCCGACCTCGCCGTTCACGGTGCGGTAGTCGTACAGCGTGGTCCCCTGCAGTGCGACGCTCTCTTCGAGGACGTCTATGACGGCGCCGTGCAACGCCACCACCTGCGCCCTCGACAACGTCCGCGCTGGACGCAGCGGGTGCACGCCCACGCGCCATAGGGCCTCGTCTGCGTAGATGTTGCCGACCCCAGCCACCGGCCGCTGCGACAACAGCAGCGGCTTGATCGCCACCTCGGAACCGGCCAAGGCGCGCCGGAAGCCACCCACCGTGAAGGCCGGGTCGAGCGCGTCCGGACCGAGCGATGCGAGCGTCGGCAGGCTGCGATAGTCGCCGGCGCTCACCAGCGTGAAACGGCCGAAGCGACGCACGTCCTGGAAGTAGAGCGTGGCGGGCTCGAGCCCGTCGAACGCGACGCGCACGCGCAGGTGCCCTGGCGGCGGCGTGCGCCGCACGACGCCCGTCATGCCAAGGTGCACGATCAGCTCGGCGTCCACACCCGCCGTCGACGCGGGGCCACGCAACGGCATGATCAGGAACTTCCCGCGACGCGTGACCGCCTCGATGCGGTGTCCCGGCAGCCCCTCGAGCCCCGCGTACTTCGGTCCAGGCGGCGCATCGACCCGCTCGGCCGCGAGCACCGTGCGCCCCGTCAACCAGGGCTCGAGCTCGCGCCGCACGGTCTCGACCTCAGGCAGTTCGGGGATAGCCGACGGTCCCTTCGTAGAGCGCCCGACCGACGATGGCGCCGTCGAGCCCGATCGCCTCGTACACCTCGAGATCGGCGTCGCGGGCCACCCCGCCACCAGCCACCAACACGTGCGGGAACGCGTCGCGCAGCGCGCGCACCGGCTCCGGGTCGACACCCTGCAGCGTGCCATCGCGGCTCACGTCGGTGAAGATCAAGTGCCGCACGCCCGCCTCGGCCATGCGCTGGGCGAGCGCGACGGACTCGACCTCGGTCACGTCGGTCCAGCCGCGCACGGCGACCTTGCCGGCGCGCGCGTCCACCGACACAGCCACCCGATCGGCGCCGAACTCCGAGAGGAGTTGGGCAACGAGTTCGGGGTTCGTGATCGCGGCCGTGCCGAGGACCACGCGGTGCACGAGCGAGAGCCACGCCCGCGCGGTCTCGAGGTCGCGCACGCCGCCACCGATCTCCACCCGCACCGGCTCGGCCGACTCGGCCGCCACACGCCTGGTGAGCGCGCGGATCACGTCGCGGTTTCCGCCACGCCCCAGCGCGGCGTCGAGGTCGACCACGTGCAGGTCGCGCGCGCCGAGGCGCACCCAGTGTGCGGCGGCGTCGCACGGGTCGTCGAAGTAGACGGTCTCGCGCGACGGGTCGCCTTCGGTGAGGCGCACCGCCCGGCCACCCTGGACATCGACCGCCGGGTAGATCGTGAAGCTCCGCATCATGTGGTCGTAACCTCCCTGTCGACGAGCACGAGGATCTCGTCGTCGTCCTTCACGTCGGCGACGTCGCCGAACACGCGCAGGCGCCCGTCACGGCGCACGAACATCGGCAGCAGGTCGTGGGCACCGAGGTTGGGATCGGACGCGCGCACGGCCGCCCGCACCCGCTCGACCGCGACCAGTTTGAGCGTACTGCGCGGCGTCCGCGCCGCGACCATGTCCCAGCGCCCGAAGTCGATCGGCGCGCCGAACAGCGTGGTCGCACCGATCGAGTCGAGGACGGCGAACAGGCCGCCGTCGCTGTCCGGGCGCATCAACGCCCGCACCGTCGGCACCACGAACGCCTCGCGCGCGCGCTGCGCGACCAAGACGTTCACGGCCGGGTTCGGCGTCACCGCGATCAGCGTGCCGACGTCGTCGATGCCTCCCCGCACGAGCGCGGACGGATCGAGCGCGTCGCCCTGAAGGGCCTCGAGCCCTTCTTCCCGGGCGATCGCTACGTTGCGCGCGTTCAGGTCGAGGAGGGTGACGCTCGAGACGTCTTGCAGGTGATGCGCGAGCTCACGCGCCAGAGCGCCCGCTCCGACGATCAACACGGGCTTGGTCGAGGGATCGGAGCGCACGAGTTCGCCACGCCGCTGGAGCCAGTCGACGCCGCGCTTGAGCATGAACGGCACCGTCGCCGTCGTGAAGATCGCCATGAACACCAGGATCGAGAAGACGCTCTGGTCGATGATCCCGGCCTGCAGGCCGATGCCAGCGATGATGATCTCGACCGCGCCACGACCGTTCATGCCAGCCCCGACGGTGAGGCCCTCGCGCCACCCGAACCCGCTCGGCAGGTAGAACAGCGCCGTGCCGAGGACCTTGCCGACGGTCGCGAGGACGATGATCGTCAGCAGGAAGAAGAGGTCCTCCCGGAACACGCCGAACGACACCTCGAAGCCGGCGGTGACGAAGAAGACCGGCGCCAAGAACCCCAGCGACACGTCCTTGACCACGCCCGTGATGTCGTGCGACAAGCGCTTGACGCGGATGCCCTCACGCAGGAACAGGCCCGCCAGGAAGGCGCCGAGGATGCCGTGGAGCCCGGCCAACTCGGCCAACTCGCTGAACGTGAGCGCGACGAGCAGGGCGAGGGTGAGGTAGAACGTGCGGCCCCCGAAGCCGCGCGCCGTGAGCCACGAGAACAGCCGAGGCACCACGTGGATGCCGAGCAGCCAGCAGGCGACGAAGAAGCCGGCGATCTGCAAGACGACCACGCCGAGCCCGGCGATGGAGAGCGCGCCGACCGTGACGACCGAGAGGATGCCTGCGAAGACGATGAGCGCCATCGTGTCGGAGATCAGCGCGCCCGCCATCATCACGTGCGCGACGCGTGTGTCGAGGATGCCGAGCTCCACCAAGATGCGCGACTTCGTCGCGAGCGACGTCACGCCCACGGCCATACCGATGAAGAGCGCCGCCCACACGTCGCCGACGAAGGCCATGGTGGCGACGTACCCGAGCGCGAACGGGACCACGAAGCCGCCGATCGCCGCCAGCAAGCCACCGGTCGACGCGCGTCCCAGGTCGCGCAGGTCGATCTCCATGCCGATGTAGACCATCATCAGCAAGATCCCGAGCTCGGCGATCACGAGCAGCGGAGCTCCCGCCTGCAGCAGACCGAGGAGCGGCGGTCCCAACAGGATGCCCGCACCGATCTCGCCGAGGACGGCCGGATACCCCAGGCGCGAGACGACGTTCCCTGCGACCCACGCCACCGCGAGGACGGCCAACAGGTTGAGGATGCTCAGTTCCATCGGACCCCTTCGACACCGCTGCGCCACCCGAGTGGCTCGCGCTCGGGTGGCGCGCGGCGAGAGTCAGTCTATCCACACGGGCTACGCCGCCGACATCGAACACGGCGTCGTCGAAGGTCCGTCCGATGGCTCAGACCAGGTCGAGGAACGCTTCGAAACGGGCCCTGGCGCGCTGGCGCTCCGGACCCTCCGGCGCGCGCTCGGCGGCATCCTCGAGCAGATCGACGTAGCGCGCCTCGAGCTCGGACCGGCGCGCCTCGACCCACGGACCGTCGAACCCCGAGAGCAGCTCGCCGCCGTACGCGCTTATCGCCGCCTCGATCTCGACGGGGCCACCTTCGTCTGCCCTGTCGGCGGCGGCCTCGAACGCCGCGACGTCCCAACGCACCTCTGGTGTGATCTCCAACCACACGCAGTCGTCGGCGACGCCGGCGCGTCCATGCTCACCCAGCGTCTTGCGCAAGCGGCTCACGAGCACGTGCAGGTGGTTGTCGGCCACGGGCCCCGCCCACAGATCGCGCCGCACGGCGTCGACGTGCACGCTCTCGCCCCGGTCCAGCAAGTAGGCCAGCAGCATGACCACCTTGCGTGCCTCCCAGTTCAGGCGCTCGCCGCCGAGCGCCAGCGCCAGGCCACCCAGGGTGGTGACATCGAGGCGCGTCGGTGCGCCACTCGCGAGCGCGGCGTGCCGAGCCAGGCGGACCGCCACGGCCTCGCGCAGCTCACGTGGCGTGAACGGTTTGGTCAAGTAGTCGTCGGCACCTTGGCCCATGCCGCGGCGCAGCGACTCGTGGTCGTCCATGGCCGTCAGGTACACGAACGGCACGCCGCGCAGCGGCGCCATGCGCCGCACCTCGGCGTGTAGCTCGAAACCGCTCATACCAGGCATCTGTACGTCGGAGACGATCAACTGCGGCCGCAACCCAGCCGCGAACGCCCGCAGCGCCGCCTGCGGCCGATCGAACGTGCGCACGTCGTACGCGGTCAGGACGCGTTCGACGAGCGTCCGAACGGCCACGTCGTCGTCGACGACCGCCACGAGCGCCTTGACGGCGTCGCCCTCGACCTCACCGTTCCGTGCCGCTGCTGACTCCATCCGCCACATGCTAGAGCGCGCGGGCCCGATGCGGCATGAAACCGTTCACGTCGCGGTCTTTCGGGTGCCAGGACACGGAGTCGATCGGACGGCGACGAGAGACTGCGTTGGGGTGCAGCGGCGCTCCGGAGGGGGCACATCGTGCAACGCATGGTTCTGTGGGGCGTCGTGACGCTGGTCGTGGTCGCATGGCTCGCCGCGACAGGCATAGGCGGTCCGGACGTTCCGTCGGCTTGACATCCCGGGCCGCAAACCGATACTTTGACGGGATGGTCTCGCGCCGGGACGCCACCATGAACCTCGCGGCGCTGCTTCGCCATTCGCCTGGTGCGGACGACGATGTGAGCGCAGAGGGTGCGCTGGAGCCCGACGACGAGGTCCTGCAAGCGCTCGCGTTGCGCCTGGACGGTCCGATCGAGTGGTCCCTGCAGGTAATCAACGCCGGGGGAGACGACGACTTCGTCGTCACCGGCGATGCGCATGGCACCGCCGTGCTCGAGTGCAGGCGCTGTCTCACCGACGTCTCGACCGACGTCCAGACCAGCCTCGTCTACGCGATGCGCTACCGCCCTGGCGACGCCACCGAGGTACAGCTGGTCGACGATGAGGCCGGCGAAGACGTCCTGGAGTTCGCGCAGCCGCTGGTCGACTTCGCGCCGCTGCTCGCCCAGGTGTTCGCGATCGAGCAGCCGCTCACGGTGCTGTGTCGCGAGGACTGCAGGGGGCTCTCGATCGACGGCGTCAACCTCAACGACCACCCCGACCACGTCGCAGACGAGCGCGTGCAAGAGAAGGCATCGCCCTTCGAGAAGCTCAAGGACATCGACCTCTAACGACCCACGGGCACCGCGTACGGCGCCCACGGCAAGGAGAACCGCCATGGCCAAGCATCCCGTTCCCAAGAAGCGCACCTCGCGCTCCAGCCGCGACGCCCGCCGTTCGCACCACGCGCTCAGCGCGCCGACGCTGGTCGAGTGCCCGGAGTGCAAGTCGAAGAAGCCGCCGCACCGTGTCTGCCCCGACTGCGGCATGTACGCCGGCAAGCAGGTCATCGACGCCTGAGCGTCGCTGTCGCCGCATCGGTCGCACGCCGAGCGTGCGTTAAGCTCGGGCTGCTCGCGCTGCGGGCGGCCCGAGCGTCGTGTGTCGCGCGGACCGTCGCCCCGCCCCGCGGTGCGTAGAACGGCACGGCGTCGACGCTGGTTCGCCAGCCGGGCGCTGCCCGGACGAGGGGGAGATCGACCGTGAACGACGCACGCAAGCGAGCCGGCATCACCGCTCTGGGCGCCTACGCCCCGCCGAAGATCGTCACCAACGCCGATCTCGAGGCGATCATGGACACGTCCGACGAGTGGATCACCACCCGGACGGGCATCAGGCGGCGCCATGTCGCGGCCGACGACGAGTTCACCAGCGACCTGGCGTTCCGCTCCGTCGAGGACCTTCTGCGCCGGCACGGTGATCACGCGCTCAACGGCGTCGACATGGTCATCGTCGCGACCAACACCCCCGATGCGCTCTTCCCCGCCACCGCGGCGCTGGTGCAGGAGCGCTTCAAGCTGCGCGCAGGCGCCTTCGACCTGCTCGCCGCCTGTCCGGGCTGGATCTACGCGCTCGGCACGGCCAAGGCGTTCGTCGAGTCGGGCCAATGCAACAAGGTGCTCGCCATCGGCGCCGAGGCGCTCACCAAGGTCGTCGACTGGGAAGACCGCAGCACCGCCGTCTTGTTCGGCGACGGTGCGGGCGCCGCCCTCGTCGAAGGCGTGCCGGAGCCGTACGGCATCAAGTCGATGGTCCTGGGCGCAGACGGCTCAGGCGCGCACCTGCTGCACATGCGCGCCATCGGGCGCTGCCTGCCCAACGGCGCCGAACTGGGCAAGCACATGACCATGAACGGGCGCGAGGTGTTCAAGTTCGCCGTGCGCGTGATGGACACCGCCACGGTCCAGGCGGTCGCCGAGGCGGGTCTCGTGCCCGACGACATCAGCCTGTTCGTGCCACACCAGGCCAACCTGCGCATCATCGACGCCGCGCGCGAGCGGCTGCGCTTGCCGCCGGAACGCGTGGTCGTCACCGTCGACGAGTACGGCAACAACTCGACCGCGAGCATCCCACTGGCGCTCGCGCACGCGCTCGATGGCGGCCGTATCGCTCCTGGCGACAACCTGCTGATCGTCAGCTTCGGGGGTGGGCTCACGTGGGCCGCGTCGGTGCTCACCTGGGGGCCGTGGGCGGAGGCGCGCCGTGCCTGAGGACGCCACGCCGATCGCCGCCCCGCTCGCTGGCCTGTTCCCCGGTCAGGGCTCGCAATCGATCGGCATGGCGCGCGCGCTGTACGAGGCCTCGCCCGCGGCCCGTGCCGCGCTGGACGAGGCCGAGGCGACACTCCCGGGCCTGCTCGACCTGATGTGGGAGGGACCGGCCGAGGACCTGCAGGCCACGGCCAACCAACAGCCGGCGCTCGTCGCCGCCGGCGCCGCCGCCCTTGCCGCGTGGCGAGAGGCGGGCGGCGCGCCGATCACGCACGCCGCAGGCCACAGCCTGGGCGAGTACACCGCGCTCGTCGCCGCCGGGAGCCTCACGCTGGCCGACGCCCTGCGCCTGGTGCGCGCGCGCGGCGAGGCCATGCAGCGCGCCGTGCCGGCCGGCGAGGGTGCCATGGCCGCGGTGATGAAGCTTGACGCAGACGACATCGAGGCCATCCTCGACGAGGTCGACGGCGTCGTCGAGATCGCGAACCGCAACAGCCCACAGCAGACGGTGATCTCCGGCGCCGCCGCGGCCGTCGCCGACGCATCCGAACGGCTCAAGGCCGCCGGCGCGCGGGCGATCCCGCTCAAGGTCAGCGCACCGTTCCACTGCTCGCTGATGGCGCCGGCGGCCGCCGAACTGGCGCCGCTCCTGCTCGCGACACGCTTCGATGCTCCGGCGCTGCCGGTGATCGCCAACGTGAGCGCCGACGTGGTCGCGAGCGGCGCCGACGCGCGGGCGCTGCTGGAGCGCCAAGTGACGGCGCCGGTGCGCTGGGTCGAGACGCTGCAGCGCCTGCACGCGCTGGGTGCGCGCCGCTTCGTCGAGTTCGGCAGCGGCGCCGTGCTCACCGGCTTGGTCGGCCGCACCCTGGAGGGCGTCACGGCGTCGTCCGTGACCGACCCCGAGAGCCTGCGTGCTGCGCTGGACGCCTTCGCGGCGCCGCCTGAGCGCGCACCCGACGAGGAGGACGCATGAACGACGACACTCGACGCCCCGTGGCCCTCGTGACCGGATCGAGCCGCGGCCTGGGCCGCGCCATGGCGCTGCGGCTGGCCGCCGACGGCCTCGACGTGGCGGTCCACTACGTGACCTCCGCTGCGCCTACCGACGAGGTGGTCGCCGAGGCGAGAGCGCTCGGCGTGCGTGCGGCGGCGTTCCAGGCCGACGTGGCCGACGAGGCCGCCTGCCAGGGGCTCGTCAAGGCCGTCACCGCGGAGTTCGGCGCCCTCGACGTGCTGGTCAACAACGCCGGCATCACCCGCGACACGCTCGCGCTGCGCATGAAGGCCGCCGACTGGGACGCGGTGATCGCCACCAACCTCACGGGCGCCTTCCACCTCGCCAAGACCGCGTTGCGCGGCATGCTGCGCTCGGAGTGGGGTCGCATCGTCAACGTCGCCTCGGTGGTGGGGCTGATGGGCAACCCCGGGCAGGCCAACTACGTGGCGGCGAAGGCCGGGCTGATCGGCCTCACCAAGTCGCTGGCGCGCGAGTACGGCGGCAAGGGCGTCACGGTCAACGCCGTCGCCCCCGGCTTCATCGAGTCCGACATGACCGCCGGCCTCGCCGACGACCTCAAGGCCGCCTACCTGGCGCAGATCCCCGCGGGCCGCTTCGGCCGCCCGGAGGACGTGGCCGCCGCGGTGGCCTACCTCGCCTCCGACGACGCCGCCTACGTCAACGGGCAGACGCTCGTGGTCGACGGCGGGCTCGTGATGCACTGAGGAGCATCATGAAGCACGCCCGCGTGAAGTGGAGGACAGGATGAGCCGTTACGCCATCGTGATCGAACGAGCCGGCGCGGTCGTACCGGAGCCGACGAGGACGGTCACGACCATCGACGCGACGTAACGCCGTCAACCCGGTCGAGGCCTGAGCGCTCAGGGCGTGACGCGCTCCCAGCTCGACACCATGCTCGGGCCGCCCTCGGCGGCGAGGTCGAGGCGGGCGCTCCAGACGTAGGTCGTCGGCCAGGTCGAGCGGGTTGGCGAACGGCGGGTCGAGGGCGATCTGGACCGTCTGGTCGCCGGCCCTCCGTTCGAGCCGCTCGATCGCCGTGTGGGTCTCGCTGCGCACGACCGCGAGGCGCGTCTCGCCGATGGTCTCCGCGAGCGTCCGCACACCACTCGCCGCGCCGTCGAGCAGCGTCGCGGCGCCGTCGTGCGCGGGGTTCAGCCGGGCGATGAGGGGCGCCTGCGCGTAACGGACGAAGGTCGCCGCCTGCCGGTCGATCGGGACGGGGAGAGCGTCGATCCTGTGCTCGCGCCCGTCGATCGCGACGCGCACCTCGCTCGCCGTACGTCGGACGAACGAAAAGTCTCGGAGCAGCACCAGCGGGAGCGCGGAGGGTGACGTGGCCGCATCGCCCATGGGTGCGAGCAAGCCGAAGCGCGGTCGCGGCCGTGTGCCGAGCTCGCGCACGGTGAGCTCGACCCGACGGCCGTCGGCGTCGTGGAAACGCAGGTCGGCGTCGACGCCGCTCTCGCGGATCTCGAACCACGCGCCGTCGAACGGCCGTTCCAGCATCGCGTGCAGCCCGGCGCCGGCGATGTCGTAGGTGGCGGGGTCGAGCGTCACGCTCGGCTGGTGGTAGACGTCGACGCGGCCGGCGCGACGCCAGGCGACCACGATCAGCCCGCGACCGTGCACCTCGTCATCGAAGGCCTGGGGCTCGAAGCCGAGGTAGACGTCGTCTGGGTCGCCGTCGATGTTGACGAGCAGCAGTCGCGCCATCGGGTCGATGCCGATCGCGAAGGGCTGCACGAGCGTGGTGGCGGGCGCGCGCGCGAACGCATCCGGCGGATGCGGCGGCAGCGGCGCCTCGCTGCCCCGCGGCCAACCCGCGAACGCCGCCACGCCCGCCGTCAGCCCGATCGGTGCGCGGGCGAGGTGACGGCGCCTGCGGTGTCGCGTCATCCGGGTCCTCCTCGTGGTGACACGCGTCGAGCGCGCCGCCCGTGCCTCGACGCTAAGGCGCGTGGCCAGCCGCCGCCCGGGACACGCGTCCCACACGGCGCTCGACCCGCCGGCGCGGCACTCGCGTCAGCGCCGACCCGACGTCGTCCTGGCGGTACCATCGCCCCATGACGACGCTCGAGACCACGACGACACCGCTCGAACCGTGGCGACGCTCGTGAGCACCGCCGACCAAGCCGCCATGTGCGGGGTCGACGTGCGCCTCGCGATGCTGGCGCGCTCGCCGCTCTTCGCCGGGCTGGACGACGCCGCACTGGAGCGTGTCAACGATCGCTGTCACGCCATGGCGACGGCGCCGGGCGACGTCGTGTACCGCAAGGGGGAACCGGCGGAACGTCTGTACGTCGTCGCGACGGGCCAGCTCAAGCTGCTCGAGCACGACGCGAGCGGCGGCGAGGTCGTCCACGACCTGTGCGTGCCCGGCTCGTTCCTGGGCGGAGCGCCGACGCTGGGCGACGTCGCGCACGCCCACGACGCGCGCGCTCTGACGCACGGCTGCCTCCTGGTGCTGGCCGCCGAGGTGTTCGAGGGGATCGTGCGCAGCGAGCCCACCTTCGCCCTCAACGCCTTGACGCTGACCTCGCAGCGGCTGCGCGACGCCGAGCGCACCGTGCAAGCACTGAGCCGCCGGCCGGTCGAGACGCAGCTGGCCACGACGCTGCTGCGCCTCGCGGTGCGGCTCGGCAGCACCGACGCGCCCGCGCGGCGGCTCGAGCTGGCGCTCAGCCAGGCCGACCTGGCTGCCATGAGCGGCACGACGCCGGAGAGCGTCAGCCGCACGTTCGCAGCCTGGCAGCGCCGCGGCCTCGTGGCGCGTGGCCGTGGCTGGATCGAGCTCAAGGACCGCGCGGCGCTCGCGGACCTGGCCGAGGGGCGCTGACCGGCGCGAGCGGCTCGACCTCTGCCAGCACCGCGCAGCACCAGCGCTCGATGCGCTCCTGGCTCAGATCCGGCTGGTGCTCGACGTCGAGGGCCAACCCCACGAACATGCCGTCACGCTCGGCTCGCGAGGACGCGTGCTCGTAGCCGGCGCTCGGCCAGGCGCCGACGAGGCGCGCACCCGCCCCCTCGAACGCTCGAGCGAGGTCCGCCAGGGCGTCGATGAAGGTGTCGGCGTAGCCGCGTTGGTCACCGAGGCCGAAGGGCGCGACGTTGGTGCCGGTCCAGTCGCGCGCCGTCACGCCGTCGAGCGCGACCGCCCAGTCGTCCTGCAGGTCGCCGCTGTGCCACGTCGAGGTGCCGACCACCAGGAGGCCGACGCTCTCGAGGCTCCCCAGGTCGACCGCGGCGACGTCGTGGCACGGCACGGGCCGGCCGACGTGCTCCTCGAGCGTGGCGGCGATGCGTCCAGCGGCGTCGGCGGTGTCGCCGAAGCTGCTCCCGTACACCACCCTGATCCGCATCCGCCCGACCTCCTGACGGGGACCGTACCCGCCGGGCCGAGCCGCCCGCCTTGACGTGCGTCAAGGCGCGCCGTCCGGCGCGCGTCTAGCCTCGGGGCATGGACCGAGATGCCCCCATGACGACGACCATCCTCCGCAGCGACGACCTGAGCTGCCCCTCCTGCGCCGCCACCCTCGAGCGCGCGTTGACCGCCCTCGACGGCGTCGAGCGCGCACGCGTCCACGTGAGCACGGGGCGCATCGAGGTCGAGCACGAGCCCGATCGTGCCGGCGTCGACCGCCTGATCGCGACGCTGCGGGGAGCCGGCTACGGCGCGCGCCGCTCGCCGTTCTGAGCCGATGACGCTCCTCGCGCGGCGCCGCGGCGCCGTCCTCCTCACGAGCGGCGTGCTCATCGCGCTCGGCCTCGCCGTGACCCACCTCGCAGGCGCCGGCGCCATCGGTCGCACGGCCCTCGCCGCGGCCGCCGTCGTCGCCGGCGCCGACGTCCTGCGCCGCGCCCTCGCAGGGCTGCGGCGTCGCGACGTCACGATCGAGCTGCTGGTGAGCGTCGCGGTGATCGGTGCGCTCACGATCGGCGAGGTGTGGGAGGCGGCCGCGGTGACGTTCCTCTTCACGCTCGGTGCCTACCTCGAGGCGCGCGCGCTCACCAAGACGCGCGCCTCCCTCTCCACCCTGCTCGCCCTGCTCCCCGACGAGGCGACGGTGCTGCGCGACGGCGTGCGCGTCCAGGTCGCCCCTGACGACGTGGTGCTCGGCGAGACCGTGCTCGTGACGCCCGGTGGACGCATCCCCGTCGACGGCGTGATCGAAGACGGCGCTGCCGCCGTGGACGAGAGCAGCGTCACCGGCGAGCCGCTCCCGGTCGACCGGGGCCCGGGCGACACGGTCCGCACCGGCACCCTCAGCCACGGCCCGCTGCGCGTGCGCGCGACGGGCGTCGGCGCCGACACGACCCTGGCACGCATCGTGCGCCGCGTCGAGGAGGCCCAGGAGGCGAAGGCACCCGTGCAGCGCTTCATCGAACGCTTCGCGCGGGTCTACACGCCGTCGATCCTGGTCCTCGCCATCGCGGTGTTCGCGTTCACCGGCGACGTCCGCCTGGCGCTCACCCTGCTGGTGATCAGCTGTCCGGGGGCGCTGGTGATCGCGACGCCGGTGGCGATCGTCGCCGGGATCGGCCGAGCCGCGCGGAGCGGCGTGTTGCTCAAGGGGGGCGAGGTCCTCGAGCGCGCGGCGCAGCTGAGCGCGGTCGTGTTCGACAAGACCGGCACCCTCACCACGGGTCGCCCCGAGCTGACCGACGTGGTCAGCCTCGGCGTCGCCACCGAGGAGGAGGTGCTGCACCTCGCGGCGAGCGCCGAGGTCGGCTCCGAGCACCCCCTCGCGCGGCCGATCCTGGCCGCGGCCCCGCGGGCGCTGAGCCTGCCCGAGCGCTTCGAGAGCGTGCGCGGCCTCGGCGTCCGAGCCGTGGTCGAGGGTCGCGACGTGGTCGTGGGCAGCGTCGCGATGCTGCACGCGGCGGGCGTAGCGCCTTCGAGCGCTGCCCTGCACGCCGTCGCTGCACTCGAAGGCGCCGGTCGAAGCGCCGTGCTCGTCGCCGCGGACGGCCACGTGATCGGCGTCCTCGGCCTCCGCGACATGTTGCGCGACTCGGCCGCACCCGCCATCGCCGCCTTGCGGCACGCGGGCGTGCGGCGCGTGGTGATGCTCACGGGCGACACCGCGCGCAGCGCCGCCCCGATCGCCCGCGAGGCGGGGGTCGACGAGGTCCACGCCGAAGCCCTCCCCGAGACGAAGCTGGCGCTCATCGAGACGCTCCAGCGCGAGGGCGAGGTGGTCGCCATGGTCGGCGACGGCGTCAACGACGCGCCGGCGCTCGCCGCCGCGGACGTCGGCATCGCGATGGGGGCGGCCGGCACGCGGATCGCGCTCGAGACGGCACCGGTCGCCCTGCTGCGTGACGACCTGATGTCATTGGTCCAGGGTCTCCGCATCGCCCGGGCCACGCGCCGCGTGATCGCTCAGAACGTTGCGATCGCCCTCGCCACGGTCGCCGGGCTGCTCGCGGGTGTGTTGGCCGGCGAGGTCCACATGGCGCTCGGCATGCTGGTACACCAGGGCTCCGTGCTCCTGGTGGTCGCCAACGCGCTGCGGCTCACGTGGGGTGGCGGTGCCGGGTCGGACCGTCCCGGCGCGGCGCCGGCTGCGCCTGCGGCGTCTGGTCCGGCGCGCGTTCGCGTCGCCGCGGCCGCGCGCATGGGCGGCGCGCCCTGACTTGGGTCAACCGGGTTGGTCCGGGGAGACCCCGCGGGTCGCCACGACGTGCGCGCGAAGCCGCTCCTCGATCGCGACCCGGTCGAGGTCTCCCTGGGCTACACCCATGACGAGTTCGAAGGCGGCGTCGTCGTCCATCGACACGAGGTGGCCGTTCAGGTCGAGGAACACGACCGTCGCAAGCCATGCGAGCCTCTTGTTCCCGTCGACCAACGCGTTGTTCCGGGCGAGCGACTCGAGCAGGGCCGCAGCCTTCGCGACCAGGTCCGGGTACGCGTCGGTGCCGAACACGCTCGTGCGGGGACGAGCGCACGCCGCCTCCAGCAGGCCGAGGTCACGCACGGGCCCCGCTCGGAGGGCGCGCGTGAGGGCGAGCAGGTCGTCGATGACGAGGTACGCTACGCCGCTCACGCCGAACCGAGTCGCTCCAGCACGTCACCCCAACGCTCGAGCATCCGCTCCGTCGAAGCGCTGACACGCTGTTCGTGTCCGCGGCGCTCGTAGCGCTCGATCACGGCGCGGCGGATCACCTCTTGGCGGGAGAGGCCTTCGTCGGCGCACAGTGCGTCGAGCGCGCGTTCGAGCGCTTCGTCGGTTCGTACGGTCAGTGCCATACTTGGATGCTACCACATTGATACCATTAGCGCTGGTGTGCTCGGGCCCGCAGGAGGTCCGGCCCGCGCGTCTCGTCGTACGCCGGTCGCACCGAGTGCGCATGGCCTCGGCCCACCGGTGGTTCCACCATGTCGTCGTGCGTAGCGAACCCGTGGCCGCGGCCGTGCCACGATGGTCGCGCAACGGCGTGGCCGCGCGGGCAACTACACGGATCGGCCGGTGCAGAGGGGTGGTACCGATGAACGACACGACGATCGGGAGCACGCAGGTCAAGACCGGCTTCGCGGAGATGTTCAAGGGCGGCGTGATCATGGACGTGGTGACGCCGGACCAGGCGCGCATCGCTCAGGACGCCGGCGCCACGGCCGTCATGGCGCTGGAGCGCGTCCCGGCCGACATCCGCGTGCAAGGCGGCGTCGCCCGCATGTCGGATCCCGACATGGTCCAAGGCATCGTCGAGGCCGTGTCGATCCCGGTGATGGCCAAGTGTCGCATCGGCCACGTGGTCGAAGCACAGATCCTCCAGGCACTGGGCGTGGACTTCATCGACGAATCGGAGGTCCTCACGCCGGCCGACGAGGCGTTCCACATCGACAAGCACGCCTTCACGGTGCCGTTCGTGTGCGGCGCGACCGAGATCGGCGAGGCGCTCAGGCGCATCGGCGAGGGCGCCGCGATGATCCGCACCAAGGGCGAGGCGGGCACAGGCAACGTCGTGGAGGCCGTGCGCCACGCCCGCTCGGTGCTCGGCAGCATCCGCGCCCTGCAAGCGATGCGTCGCGAGGAGCTGATGACATTCGCCAAGCAGCACGGCGCCCCCTTCGACCTGGTGGTCTACGTGCACGAGCACGGCCGCTTGCCCGTCGTGAACTTCGCCGCAGGCGGCGTCGCGACGCCGGCCGACGCGGCGCTGATGATGCACCTCGGCCTCGACGGTGTGTTCGTCGGCTCGGGCATCTTCAAGGCAGCCGCAGGCATCACCGACCCAACGGAGCGCGACCGGGCGTTCGCGCGCCGCGCCGAGGCGATCGTCAAGGCCGTCACGCACTACGACGACCCCGATGAACTCGCCGCCATCAGCCGCGGGCTGGGCGAGGCGATGGTCGGCATCAACATCGACGATCTCGCCGAGGACCAACTGCTCGCTACGCGCGGCTGGTGAACGACAACAGCAGCGTGGGGTCGGGGGACCCAGGGCGCGTGCGCGACCGCGCGTTCGTCCGCATCGGTGTGCTCGCGCTCCAGGGCGCTTTCCGCGAACACCGCGCCGCGCTCGAACGCTCCGGGGCGGTGGTCGTCGAGGTACGCCGTCCCGAGCACCTCGTCGGGCTCGAGGGGCTCGTGATCCCTGGCGGCGAGTCGTCGACGATCGTGAAGCTGATGCGCTCGTACGGGCTCGACAGCGCGATCACCGCGTTCGCCGCGGCGGGTGGCGCCGTGTGGGGTACCTGCGCGGGAGCGATCGTCGTGGCGACCCACATCGACGCCTTCCCCGACCAACCGCGTCTCGGTCTCATCGACGTGGCCGTCGCCCGCAACGCGTACGGGCGGCAGGTCGCTTCGTTCGAGGCCGCCGTGGCCGTCGTGGGCTGGGACCAGCCGTTCCGTGCCGTCTTCATCCGCGCGCCCCGCATCACGTCCATCGGGCCCGGCGTCGAGGTGTTGGCGCGCCACGCGGGCGACCCCGTCGCGGTCACGTCGGGGACCATCACCGCCACGGTGTTCCACCCCGAGCTCGGCGGCGACGACCGCTGGCACGCCGCGTTCGTCCAGCGCTGCGCCGACGTGGCCCAGGCACGTGGCTCGGTGGCGCCGAGCACGTAGCCGCGCCGATCGCGGGCTGAGGGCCGATTGCCCGTGGTCGGGCGGTCGCGGCGCGCCGTAGGGTGTGCACACAGCGCTCGAGGTCCACCATATGGGCGTCCAGGAGGCTTCATGCCACTCGAAGCGCCCGGCTACAAGGACATCATCGACAACCTCTACGACGGCGTGTACTTCGTCGACCGCGATCGCGTGATCACGTACTGGAACCACGGCGCGGAGCGCATCACCGGGTACGGGGCCGAGGCGGTCATCGGGAAGTCGTGCCGTGACAACCTCCTGAACCACGTCACCGCTTCCGGCGAGCTGCTGTGCACGGGCGCGTGCCCGCTGGTGGGCTGCATGACGGACGGCGAGGTCCGCGAGGCGGACGTGTTCCTCCACCACGCCGACGGGCATCGCGTCCCCGTGCTGGTCCGCTGCGCGCCGCTGCGCGACGAGCACGGCGCCATCGTCGGCGCCGTCGAGACGTTCAGCGGTGACCTCGGCGCCAGGAGTGCTCGCAAGGAACTGCGCGAACTCAGGCGCACCGTGCACACGGACGCCCTGACCGGCGTCGGCAACCGCCTCCATCTCGAGGGCCGACTGCGTGCCCTCGTGGCCGAGTTCGAACAGCGTCCGGGCGAGGCGGCGGTGGTCATGCTCGACGTCGACCGCTTCAAGGGCGTCAACGAC
>PWQI01000284.1 GCA_003556805.1 Trueperaceae bacterium
CGGTCGTCACGGGGGCACGGACGCGTTGGGCCTGCGCGACGAGCCTCGTGTGCAGCCGCTCGTCGAGCGGGACGTGCAGGTTCTTCTTCGCCCGTCGTGCCATCGCGGCCTCCCTCGAACGTATGGCTCTCATGGGCACAAGAATCGTGTCACAGCATCGTGGCACGCATCGTGAGCGCACGCGCCTGCATACCGTGAGCCTGGATCTGACCCCTCGCTCGCTCGATGGTCGAGCCCCGGTGCCACCGCCGACACCTCCGCATTCGACGTTGGTCCACCGCCTGTTGTGGATCGGACGCGCAGATCGACAGCGTCCGTCGGACCGCCGATGTACCCTGACCCCATGCGGCTCGACGACGTCCTGACCGTGCTCGACGCCCTGGAGCGAGCTGGGGTCCGCTACGCGGTCTTCGGGGGACTGGCCATGGCGGCGCACGGGTTCGATCGAGCCACGCGCGACCTCGATGTCTTCGTTTCGCCCGACGCGCCGAACGTCGAGCGCCTCCGCGAGGCACTGATGGAGGTGTTCGACGACCCCGACATCGCGATGATCACCGCGGAGGACTTGGGAGGCGAGTACCCGGCCGTGCAGTACGGCCCCCCGAACGCCGATTACACGATCGACATCGTCAGTCGGCTCGGAGATGCGTTCCGCTTCGAGGATCTCGACCTGCAACGAGTGCAAGCGGGGGCCACCACGATCACCGTCGTCACTCCGGAGACCCTGTTCCGGATGAAGCGCGACACGGTCCGCCTCCGTGATCGGGACGATGCCCAACGACTCGCACGCGCCTTCGGGTTCGGCTCGGGCGAGGAGCCCTGACGTGCCGGTACGTCGGTACCGCCACGTGGCCGACATGCCCGAACCCCCCCGGTTCGCGTCGGCACTGGAGGGCCTGGCGGCCGCGTGCGCCGCGTCGGAGCTCGCTGGGGCGTTCGGGGCGATGCGCCGTGCTCCACGCGGTGTCCGGCGGTTCCGGTCGGTCGAGGAAGCAGACGCTCACCGTCAGGCGTGGGAGGCGGGAGACGCCGAGGTGCGGCCGTCGTAACCTGTCCCCCATGACCCTCCCCGCCCCCCGCTGGGCGATCGTCGACGGCGAGCGCGTCCCGCACGAAGGCGCCACCGTCCACGTCAGCGACCTCGGCCTGCGCCGCGGCTTCGCGGTGTTCGAGATGTTCCGCGTCGAGGCGGGCGTGCCGCTCTTCCTCGAGGACCACCTGGTGCGCCTCACGCGCTCAGCGGACGCCATCGGCCTCCCCCTCCCCCGCAGCGCCCGCGACATCGCCAGCGACGTGCACGCCCTCGTCGACGCCAACGGGTCCGACGTGAACGCGGCGCAGATCCTCCTGACCGGTGGGCCCTCCAGCGACGGCGTCACCTTCCAGCACCCCACCTGCATCGTCACGACCATGCACCTCGCGCCGCGGCCGACCGAGCCCGCCGGCGCGACGCTGATCACGCACCGCCACACCCGCGAGCTCCCCGAGGCGAAGAGCACCAACTACCTCACCGCCATGCGGCTTGCGAGCGCCATGCACGCCGCCGGCGCGATCGACGTGCTCTACCACGACGGTGAGCACGTCTTCGAGGGCGCCCGCTCGGGTCTCGCCGTGATCACCGGCGACACGCTCGTGACGCGCCGCGAGGGCGTGCTCGAGAGCGTGAGCATGCAGCAGCTGCTCGGCCTTGCGCGCCAACGCATGCGGGTCGAGGAACGCGCCATCACCCTCGCCGAGCTGCACGCGGCCGACGAGGTGCTCAACACCGGATCGGTCCGCGGCGTCGTGCCGATCGTCGCGATCGACGGCCGCCCCATCGGCGACGGCACGGTCGGGCCGCACGCGCGGGCGCTGTTCGAGGCGTTCGCGGCGCACGTCGACGCCTATGTCTCGGCGCGGCGGGGTGGGTCGGCGCCGATCGCTGAGGCGCCGTGATGCGGATGCGCTGAACGCGAGTGCGAAACCCCGGCAATACACCGGTGTTCGGTACACGCACTCGGCCTCGCTACACGGCCTCCAGCCCGACACGCGTGCCTCGCTCACGTCGCGCGTCGATCTCCCGCTCCAAGCACGCGACCACGAACGCGTTGATGCTCTCACCCTCCCGCTCCGCAGCGACAGCGAGATCCCGGTGCAGGTCGGGCTCCATGCGCACGAGGAAGCGGCCGGCGTACGCCCGCTCCGGCTCCTGACCGAGCTCAGCGCACCAGGCGAGATAGTCGTCGACGGAGTCGCGGAAGGCCTCCTTGAGGCCCTCGACCGAGGTCGCCTGGAACGTGATCACGTCTCGCAGGCCGATCACCTCGCCGTGGAGGACCTCGGCGTCCGCGTCGAACGCGACCTTCGCGCTGTAGCCCCTGTACGTCATGGGGTGACTCCTGCCTGCTCGAGGAAGCGCCTCAGGGACACCACGGCGCGCCGATCGAGCTTCGCGGGATGGCCGACGGCGTCTCGAAAACGCGGTCCAACATACGAGCATGCTTCGTGCGCATACGGGTAGCGTAGGAGCGGGGGTCGTGACCGTGGCCGCGTCCTTGTCATTCGCCATGATATCGCATTTCGATATTGCATTATGGCCGGAGCCTGCCTGGCCACTCCGTTTCGGGTGCACGCCTGCTCGGAGCCTTCCAACGTGCCATTTCGACACGAAGGACGGCGAAGCGTAGGCGCTGGGCATCGTGGACGGTGGTACTGCGCGCTATCATGCGAGTGCCATGAACGCGCCCGCCCGTGACCGCTCGGAAGCCCTTGGCAGGCTGGCCGGCTTCGCGCCTCACCTGCGCGCGCGCGGCGTCACGTCGCTGCGTGTCTTCGGGTCCGCCGGACGGGACGCGTTGACGGACGACAGCGACGTCGACATCCTCATCGAGTTCGATCGGCCCATCGGGGCGTTCGAGTTCCTCGATCTCCAGGACGACCTGGCGCGGATGCTGGGTCGACCTGTCGACCTGGTGACGCCGGCAGCCGTCAAGGAGAGGATGCGGCCGCGCATCGAGCGCGAGGCCGTCGATGCGATCTGACGCCGATGCCGTGGGACGCATCGCCGACATGTTGGAAGCGATCGCCGCCATCGAGACGGCGATCCGCGGTCACGACGCGGCTACGTTCCCCAATGACCGCAAAGCCCGGGATGCGGTCTTGTGGAACCTGACCGTGCTCGGCGAGGCCGTGCGAGGCATACCCGACGAGGTGCAGGCGGCCCACGCCGAGATTCCGTGGGCGAAGATGCGCGGGATGCGCAACCTGCTCGTGCACCAGTACTTCGGCATCGACGACCAGATCGTGTGGGTGACGGCGACGTCGAACGTCCTGCCGTTGGCGGCTCCGCTACGCCGATTGCGCGAACAGCTGTAGAACCCAGAGCTCGACACTGTTGCCACGTCGTGACCACATCGTGGCACCATGTCGGCATGCAGAAGACCGTGGTCCGACACGGCTTATGCGAGGCCATCCGCTGACCACGAGGCCCGGGAGCGGCCGCTCGAGAGCGTGCGCTTGCACATCCATCCATAGCGACAGGGAGGTCGCCACATGCCCCACCGCACCCGCCTCGACGCCGGCATCGTCATCGCGTACCAGCGCGGCTCGCACGTCGTCCTGGAGGACGGCGTCGTCGTGCTGGAGGACGACCGCATCGTCCACGTCGGCCCAGAGGCCGACGGGCCGGTCGACGAGACGCTCGACCTGCGCGACAAGCTGATCACGCCGGGCTTCGTCAACACGCACACGCACCTGGCGGGCTCGCCGCTCGACAAGTCGCTGATCGAGGACGTCGGCAAGCGCCAGTTCCAGTACTCCGCCCTGCCGGACATGCTGCCCGCGCGCGCCGCCGCCAACGACCGCGCGATGATGGAGGCCTGCGTCGAGTACTCGCTGGTGGAGCTGATCCGCACCGGTACCACCACGGTGATGGAGATCGGCAGCATCGGCGAGTACGTGGCCGACGCCGCCGAGCGCACCGGGCTGCGGGCATACGTCGCCGACAGCTACCGCTCGGGGCGCTGGCTCAGTGACGACGGCCGCTCGGTGCGCTACGAGTGGGACGAGGCGCAGGGGATACGCGACTTCGAGCGCGCGGTGGCGCTCGTCGAGCGGTTGCGGGGCCGCGCCGACGGCCGCGTCCAGGGCTTCCTGTCGCCGGCGCAGGTCGACACCTGCACCGAGGAGCTCCTGCGCGCCTCCAAGCAGGCCGCGGACGAGCTGCAGGTGCCGCTCGCGCTGCACGCCAGCCAGTCGGTCTTCGAGTTCGACGAGATGATGCGCCGCCACGCCCTCACGCCGATCGAGTGGCTGGACCAGATCGGCTTCCTGGGCGAACGGACGATCCTCGGCCACGCCCTGATGACCGCCGGGCACTCCTGGGTCCAGTTCTCCGGCGACGACCTCACCCTCCTGGCCGAGTCCGGCACCGCCGTCGCCCACTGCCCCTGGGTGTTCGCACGCCGCGGCGTGATGATGGAATCCTTCGCCGACTACGTCGCCCGCGGCATCACCATGACGCTCGGCACCGACACCTCGACCCAGTCGATGATCGAGGCGCTGCGCTGGGCGGCGGTGCTGGGCAAGGCCAGCAAGCGCCAGACCGACGTGTCCACCGCCCGCGACGTGTTCGACGCCGCCACCCTCGGTGGCGCGACGGCGCTGCACCGCCCCGACCTCGGCCGCATCGCACCCGGCTGCAAGGCCGATCTCCTTGCCTGGGACCTGGGCTCGCTGTTCATGGTGCCGCTGCGCGACCCGATCAAGAACCTCGTGTACTCGGCGCAGGCCGAGGACCTACGGGACGTGATGGTCGACGGCCGCTGGCTGATGCGTGACCGCGTCGTGCGCACGGCCGACGAGCGCGCCGTCGCGGCGCGACTGCAACGCGAGGGCGAGCGCATGTGGGAGCGCATGCACGTGGGCGATTGGGCCGGCCGCGGCGTCGACGAGATGTCGCCGC
>PWQI01000181.1 GCA_003556805.1 Trueperaceae bacterium
CCGATGTCGCCGAAGATCTCGAGCGCGACGAGGTACCACCCGCGCGCGGCGACGAGATCCCCTCCGTGGCGGTGGGCGTTCCCCACGTTCATGGCGCACATGCCTTCGGAGCGACGATCGCCCGTCTCCCGCGCGATATCGAGAGCGGCGGCGTACCTCGCGCCTGCGTCGTCATAGCGGCCCCGGTTGAAGGCACAGTGCCCGAGGCTGTTGAGGCAGACACCCCGCCCGACTGCATCGTGCAATCGGTCATAGGACTCGAGCGCCTCGCGCAAAGGCGCTTCTGCCCGCTCGTGCTCCGCGACGCGTGTCGCGAAGAGGCCCACGGTGTGCAGGTTCCTGGCGATCCCCGTGAGGTCGCCCCGGTCTCGACACGACGCGAGCGAGTCGGCGCAGAGCCGTTCCGCACGTCTCACCTCGCCCGAGCTGTGCAGCACGATGGCGAGCGACGTCGCCGCCGACGCGGCGAGCGCTTCCTCGCCGCGCGCGCGGAACACCTCGAGGCTCGCCTCCAGCAACTCAGCGGCGACGGCGTTGTCGCCCATCCGGTGGCCGCACCAGCCGCGCGAGGCCCGGAGCCGTGCGAGGAAGACGTCTGCATCGCCCCTAGCGCCACTCGCGAAGGCCCGCTCCGCGCGCTCCAGGGCGTCGCGCGCCTCTTGGAAGAGGCCCCTGCGCTCGAAGTAGGTGATCAACCCAGCCAGCATGCGGGTCGCAGACGCGACGTCGCGGACCGCTGCGGCGGCCTCCCAGGCCGCGCGGACGTTCCCCAGGTCGCGCTCGATCGTGCGGAGCGCTGCCATCGGCGTGGGGCCGCGGAACACCCCCTCCTGCTCCGCGACGAGCTGGGCGTACGTTGCACGGAAGCGGGCTGCGACTGCGACGTGCTCGGTCGGCTCGGCGACGAGCCGGTCGAGGGCGAAGCGCCGGACGACCTCGTGCAGCGTGAAGCGGTCGCCTGCGGCTTGCACGAGCGACGCATCGGCGAGCCGCAACAGGTCGTCCAGGCCGGCTTGCGCGACGGCGGCGGCCGCCTCGCGCGTGAAGCCAGCTCGGAAGAGCGCCAGGGCCCCCAGCACACGTCGGCTCGCTGGGTCGAGCGTGCGCCACGACCGATCGAACACCATGCGGAGCGACTGGTGGTGACGCGCGACGCCGGCCTCGGCGCGCAGGAAGTCGGGATCGCGCTCGATCTCGTCGGCGATCTGCTCGCAGGTGAGCAGCCGGGACCACGAGGCGGCCAGTTCGAGGCCGAGCGGAAGGCCGCCCAGCGCCCGTGCGATGCGGGCGATGGCTGCGACGTCGGCGGCGGAAGCCGAGAACGCGCGGTTCTCCCTGCGCGCCGCGTTCGTGAAGAGCCCTACGGCCCCGAACGCCTGCGCGGTGTCGGGCGATACGTCGTCTTCGGCGCTCGGCGCTGCCAGGCCCTCGACGGGGTACACCCATTCACCGTGGGCCCCAACTCGCTCGCGCGACGTCACGACCAGCGTGACGCCGCGCGCTTGCTCGAGGAGCGCCTCGACGAAGGGCCGAGCGTCGAGGACGTGCTCGAAGGCGTCGAGCACGATCAGGACCTGGCGCGCCGCCAGGTGCTGGAGGACGTGCTGAGCGACGCCGACACGATCGGGTGCGACCAGCTGCAACGCCGAGGCGACGGCGCTCGGCACGAGCTCGCTGGCGCCGACCCCCTGCAGCGGCACGAAGACGACACCGTCGGCGAACGCGGTCGTCGCACCCGCCGCCACCTCGAGTGCCAAACGCGACTTGCCGATGCCGCCGAAGCCGGTCAGGCTCACCAACCGGCACTCGGGGCGCGCGAGCAGGCCATGGACCTCACGCGTCTCGCGCTCACGTCCCACCAGGCGCGTCGTAGCGTGCGGCACGCTGCCGCCGACCTGAAGAGCGACGGGCGTGTCCGGAGGGGCGTCCGCGCGCAGGCGCACGGACTCGATCAACGAGCGCGTCTCCGCGAGTGGCCGCAGCCGGAGTTCGCTGTGCAGCGCTTCCTCGAACGTGCTGTAGGCGGCCAGCGCCTCGTCCGTGCGCGCTGCTGCCGCCGCGAGCCGCACGAAGTGGCGCAGGGCCTCCTCGTCGAGCGGGTCGAGCTCGAGGAGCGTGGCTGCGATTCGTGCGCCTTCCACGTGCCGGCCCACTGCCGCAAGTGCGTCTGTGGCCTTGAGGCTGGCCTCGCGCCAGAGGCCCTGCAGCAGCCCGCGCTCGGTGGCCAACCACTCCGCGAGCTCCGACGACTCTGGCCAGACGAGGCCCTCGAGCAAGGGGCCCTGGTAGAGCGTCACGGCATCGAACCAGCGCTCCTCACGAAAGGCGCGGACGAACGCATGCACGTCGGTTCGAACGGACCAACGGACACGGTCGCGCTCGAGCTCGATGCCGCCGAAGCCGGGCGAACGCCGGATCTTGTGCAGGTGCCAACGCAGATGCTTGCGGCCGATGCCTTCGTCGTGATCGGGCCACACCAGCGCGCTCAGTTCGCTGCGCGACACCCAGCCTTCGCGTAGCGCCAGTGTCGACGCGATGAGCGAGCCGACCGTGTTGGGGAGGTCGGCCCAGTCGTCGCCTACGGCGACGCTGGCAACGCCGAGCAGCGTCAACGTAGGCATCATGTGGTGGCCATCATATCCGTGTGTCTCGGGAGGCGCGACACGGCTTGGCGAGGCGGCCATCGGTCGAGTACACTACCCACATACGTTAGTAAGACGGGCTTACGAAGTGTCGGTGAGGGAGCACCCGTGCGGGAGCAGGGCGTACTAGACCTGTTGAGAGTCGAGGGGCCGATGTCGCGCGCCGAGATCGCCCGGCGCTGCAGCGTCAGCAAGCCGACGGTCTCGTCCGACGTGGAGACGCTCCTCGCTCTGGGCCTGGTCGAAGAGAGGGGCCGCGGCACGAGCGGCAACGGGCGACCCGGTCGGCTCGTCGCGTTCAACCCCTCGGCGGGCTACGTCGTCGGAATGGACGTCGGTGGCACCACCACCAGGGCCGTCCTGGCGGATCTCGACGGACGAGTCGTCACCAACCACCGAGAAGCCACCGAGGCCGGCTCGGCCGACGCGCTCTTGCGACAGATCGCCGGCGTCGTCGAGCGCCTCGTCGATGCGCGCAACGGTGATGCTCCGATCCTCGAGATCGCGATCGGCACACCCGGCGTCGTCGACGCAGTCCGACGGCGGGTCGCCATCGCGCCCAACCTCCCGGCCCTCGAGTCCGACGGCTTCCTCGACCGCCTCGACGTCGCGCTCGGGCGACCTGCCACCGTGCTCAACGACGTCAACGCCGCCACGCGCGGCGAGCTCGAGCACGGTGCCGGTCGCGGCGTCGACGATCTCGTGTACGTCAGCATCGGCACCGGACTCGGCCTCGGTGTGGTCGTCGCCGGCGTCGTGCACCACGGCGTCGGTGGGCGGGCCGGTGAGCTCGGGCTCCTGCCGTACCCACCCGGGCGCGACACCATCCTCGAAGACGCGCTCTCGGGGCGCGGCATCCGTGCCCACTCGCTCGCCGTGGGGGGCGACGGCGATCCGGCGACGGCGTTCCGTCAGGCCGATGCCGGGCTCGACCCCGGCGCGAGCGCGATCGAACGCTTCCAGACCGACCTCGCGTGGGCACTCGTCGCCGTGGTGACCCTACTCGACCCGCGCCGCATCGTGCTCGGCGGTGGCATCGGTCTGCGCTGCGCCCCCTTCATCGACCGTATCCGCGCCGATGTGGCGCGCCTCGCAGGTTTCGACATCGACGTCCGGGTCGCCGAGCTCGGTGACGACGCAGGCCTGACCGGCGCCGTCGCGACAGCGCTCGAACCGGCTCGTGACGTCCGACGCTGGATGGAAGGAGGCCCGCAACGCTCGATCCCCCGCCACCATCACCCTCTACCCGTCAACGACATCGCCAATACGCACGCCACTCCCTTGGAGGAACCATGACCGCACGCATGGCCCGTATCGCTCTCGCCGCTGCTCTCGGCGCGGCCCTCGCCTTCGCGTACGCCCAGACCACGATCGTCTGGTCTTTCTGGGGCGATCCCGGTGAACTGCCGCCCAACTACGAAGTCATCGAGGCCTTCCATGCTGCCCAGGACGACATCCGCATCGAGGTCCAGCACGCCCCCTGGGGGAGCTACTTCGACCGCATCCAGACCCAGATGGCCGGCGGGACCGCACCCGACGTGATGTTCCTGAACAACATCCCGTCGTACGCTTCGCGCGGCGTGCTCGCCCCGCTCGACGAGTGGATCGAGCGTGACGGTTTCGACACGAGCACCTACCTCGACGGGCTCCTCGCCGTCTTCAGCTATGACGGCCAGTCGTTCGGCTTCGCGCGCGACAACGACACCAACGTGCTCTACTTCAACAAGGACCTGTTCGACGCCGCCGGCATGGCGTACCCGAGCGCGGATTGGCGCTGGGACGACATCCGTGAAGCCGCCCAAGCGCTCACGGTGCGCGACGACCGGGGCCGCGCGACGCAGTACGGCCTGGCGCTCGAGAAGAACCGCTACCCGCAGTGGGTCTACCAGAACGGCGGCGCCCTGTTCGACGATCCGCTCGCGCCGACCGAGTTCTTGATGGACTCGCCCGAGGGCGTCGAGGCGATCCAGTTCATCGCCGACATGATCCTCGACGACGGCTCCGTCCCGAGCTTCGACGCGATGGCCCAACTCGGCAGCACGACCGAACTGTTCAGCACCGGCCGCGTCGCGATGGTGATGACCAACGCCGCGCGCATCCCCACCTTCATGGACGCCGCCTTCGCGTGGGACGTCGCGCCGCTCCCGGCCGGTCCGACCGGCATCCGCGCCAACACGCTCGGCGGCGCCGGCTACGTCATCTCGTCCACCAGCCAGCACCCCGAAGAGGCCTGGACGTTCCTGCAGTTCCTCGCCGGCACCGAGGGTCAGTCGATCTTCGCCAGCAC
>PWQI01000224.1 GCA_003556805.1 Trueperaceae bacterium
CGGGCGCGGCCGGCATGGGGTAGTTCTCGTTGCCCACCGTCACGTAGTAGAAGCAGTCCTCTTGCTCCTGGTACATGCGGCGCAGGCCGTCGCGGATGACGATGGCGAGCTCGAACGCGAACGCCGGGTCGTAGGCGTAGAGGTTCGGGATCGGCAGCGCGAGCACGTGCGAGTGGCCGTCGAGGTGCTGCAGACCCTCGCCCGCCAGGGTGGTGCCGCCGGCGGTGGCCCCCATCATGAAGCCCTTGGTGCGCATGTCGGCGGCGAGCCAGGCGAGGTCGCCGATGCGCTGGAAGCCGAACATGGAGTAGTAGATGAAGAACGGCACGGTCGGCACGCCGTGCGTGGCGTACGCCGTGCCGGCAGCGATGAACGAGCTCATCGAGCCAGCCTCGGTGATCCCCTCCTCGAGGATCTGGCCGTCGCGGGTCTCCTTGTAGTAGAGCAGGTTCTCCTTGTCGACGGGCTCGTACAACTGCCCCATCGGCGAGTAGATGCCGATCTGCCGGAACAGCGCCTCCATGCCGAAGGTGCGGGCCTCGTCGGGGATGATCGGGACCACGAGCTTGCTCCAGTTGGGGTCGCGCAGCAGCTTGCGGATGATCGACACGAACACCATCGTCGTGGAGACGGCGCGCTCGTCGGTGCCGGCGAAGAACTCCTCGAACGAGGCGGGGTCGGGCGGTGCGACCTTCTCGACCTCGACGCGCCGCTCGGGCAGGAAACCACCGCGCTCCTCGCGACGCTCACGCAAGTAGCGCTGCTCGGGCGAGTCGTCGGGAGGCCGGAAGAACGGGTACTCGGCCAGCTCGTCGTCGCTGATCGGCACCTCGAAGCGGTCGCGGAACGCACGCATGGCGTCGAGGTCGAGCTTCTTCTGCTGGTGCGCGACGTTCTTCGCCTCGCCGGACTCACCCAGACCGTAGCCCTTGACGGTGCGGGCGAGGATGACGGTCGGCGATCCGGTGTGCTGCAGCGCGCGGTGGTACGCGGCGTAGACCTTGGCCGGGTCGTGCCCACCGCGGTTGAGCTGGCCGATGTCGGCGTCGCTCCAGCCCTCGATGAGCTTCTTGAGCTCGGGCGTGTTGAAGAACTTCTCGCGCAGCTCGGGCGCGCCGAAGGCGGCGTAGCGCTGCGATTCACCGTCGACCAGGCGGTTGAAGCGCTTGACGAGGTCGCCGTCTTCGTCCTTCGCGAGCAGCTCGTCCCACTTCGTACCCCAGGCGACCTTGATCACGTTCCAGCCGGCGCCGCGGAAGATGCCCTCGAGCTCCTGCATGATCTGTCCGTTCCCGAAGACGGGACCGTCGAGACGCTGCAGGTTGCAGTTGATGACCCAGATCAGGTTGTCGAGCTTCTCGCGCGCCGCGAACTTGATGGCGCCGAGCGTCTCTGGCTCGTCGGTCTCGCCGTCGCCGAGGTAGGCGTAGACCTTGCCGCTCCCCTC
Organism: Trueperaceae bacterium; assembly: GCA_003556805.1. GTDB lineage: Bacteria > Deinococcota > Deinococci > Deinococcales > Trueperaceae > CSSed10-48. Next base: position 1,448 of record PWQI01000224.1, read on the forward strand.
GGGCTTGAGGCCGCGCGCCTCGAGGTAGCGGTTGAAGCGCGCCTGGTAGATCGACACGATCGGCGCCAGGCCCATCGACACCGTGGGGAACTCCCAGTAGTCGGGCATGAGCCAGGGGTGCGGGTACGACGACAGGCCTGGTTCGTCCTGGAGTTCGCGCCGGAAGTTGCCAAGGAGCTCGGGTTCGAAGCGCCCCTCGAGGAAGGAGCGCGCGTAGATGCCCGGGCTGGCGTGCCCTTGGAAGTAGACCTGGTCGGCGTCGGCGCCCGCGTCACGACCGCGGAACACGTGGTTGAACGCGACCTCGTAGAGCGTCGCAGCGGACGCGTAGGTGCTGAGGTGGCCGCCGATCCCGTCGGAGGCCTTGTTCGCGCGCACAACCATGGACACGGCGTTCCACCGGATGAGCGTCTTGATGCGCCGCTCGAGCGCGCGATCGCCCGGGTACTCGGGCTGCTCCTCGGGGCCGATCGTGTTGACGTAGGGGGTGGTCGAGCTGAACGGCACCTCGACGCCGTGTCGCTGCGCGTGCTGCTCGAGCCGCTCCAAGATCTCGGTGACGCGCTCTGCTCCGCCGCTGGTGAGCACGTACTCGAGCGACTCGAGCCACTCGCGCATCTCGACACGCTCGAGCTTCGACAGTTGCTCGTCGCTCAAAGCCGCTCGCTCCGTCGCCGTGGCCTTCACACGGTCCTCCGCCACTGTGGTGTCCTCTCTCGCCGGGCGGCGGCGCGCACGCTGCGCAGCCGCGGCCAGCACGTATACCAGTCACGCCGTCGTACGCGCGCCGTCGGCGTCGCCTCCAGGCCCTGCCGACACTGCCATCGCGTAGCGCACCATGCTACCCCGTGCGCTCCAGCCGACGCGGCGGGGGCCACGACACGTCGTTCCCCGCGCCGCACCGAGGGCGACGAAGCTGCGGACATTGCACGTAAGCGCTTTCAGCACGTCACGCGGTTCGGCATGTTGGCCATATATGCGTTCTAGACAGCATTCGAAGCGGGATGATTGACGCGACCCCCTCGTGTCGCGTAGGCTAGCGCCACGATATCTCGTAAACGTTTACGTACGTGGGGGGAGGCCATGCCGACACCATCGCGACGACGCCAGACTCGACCGGAGGCTCCGGAGGCGCCCGACGCACCGGACGCGCCGTCCGTGGCGACGCCTCGGCGCCGTGCCACCATCCACGACGTCGCCGAACACGCCGGCGTCTCGATCGGCACCGTCAGCCGCGCGCTCAACGACCGCACTGGGGTCCATCCCGACACGCGCCTACGCGTGCTCGCGAGCGCCGCCGCACTCACCTACGACCCCGACAAGGCCGCCCGTGAACTCTCCAATCGGCGCGCCGTCGACATCGCGCTCAGCGTGGCGCACGGCTATCGCCGCCTCACGCCGTTCTTCGGGCTGTTCCTGCAGCACCTCTCCGAGCAGCTCGCCGTCGAAGGTCTCCAGGTGCGCGAGGTCGCCAGCGGCGACGACGGCCTCCCCGTACGCGACGCCGACGCGTTCGTGCTGCTCGACGCGCACCCCGACGACCCACGCATCGGGCACCTCGCCCGCTTGGGGCGAGCGTTCGTCCTCGTGGGACACGCGCACGACGTGCGTTGCGTCGCCGCGGACGACGTGGCCGGCGGACGCATCGCGGCCGAGCACCTGCTGCGCCTCGGGCACGTCGACAGCGTTCACCTCACGGCCGACCTGCATGCCCAAGCCTTCGCCGACCGCGCACACGGCTTCGCCACCGCCTTCGAGGCGGCCGGCGCCGGCCAGCCGACGACCATCGTCGCCGACGACGCCTCCACCCTCGGCGGTTACCGCGCGATGCGCGCCCACCTCGAGGGCGGGACGCGACCGGGCGCGGTGTTCGCCGCCACCGACGAGCTCGCCATCGGCTGCGTCACGGCCGCGGCCGACCTCGGCATGCGCGTCCCGAGCGACCTCTCCGTCGTCGGCTTCGACGACCTCCCGGAGCTCGGCGCGCGCCTGACGACCGTGCGTCAAGACATCGCGCTGCTCGCGCGCGAGACCGTCACCCTGCTGCACGAGGCCCTGGCCGGCGCCGCCGTCCGCGCCGTGCGGTTGCCCGTGACCCTGGTCAGCCGCGGCACCACCGCCGAGAGGAGGAACCGTTAGCACGACGCCACCACCGTGACGACCGAACGCACCACGCCACACCACGCCACACCACGGCACGAAGGAGACCACATGCGACGCATCCTCATCGGCACGCTCGTCCTCGCCCTGTTCGGCGGCGCCCTCGCGCAGCAGATCCGCATCATGGGCTACGGTGGCCAGGACCCGGCCATCCTGGTCCGTCTGCTCGACGACGTGATCGGCGCCGAGCTCGCGGCCGAGGGCATCACCCTCACGTACGAGCCGCTCGAGGGCGACTTCAACGCCGCGCTCTTCAACGCGCTCTCGGCCGGCACCGCCGCCGACATCTTCTACATCCCCGTCGAGACCGCACCCGGCATCATCGCCACGGGCAAGGTCCTCGCGCTCGACGGCCTGATCGACACCGACGCCTTCATCGACACGCTCGTCGAGGCGTACACCGTCGACGGCAGCGTCTACGGCATCGCCAAGGACTTCAACACGCTGGCGATCTTCTACAACCTCGACCTGTTCGAAGAGGCCGGCGTCGAGGTCCCCAACGAGACCGACACGTGGGAGACCTTCGCCGACAAGCTGCGCGGCGTCGCCGCCCTCGACGACGACGTCTACGGCGCCTGCTTCCCCGCCGGCTTCGACCGCTTCGGCGCGTTCGCGTTTGCGACCGGTTGGCAGACCTTCGACGACGGCGGCGCGACGAACCTGCTCGACCCGGCGTTCGTCGAAGCGGTCACCTGGTACACCGACTTGGTGCGCGAGGGCGTCGCGATCCAACCCTCCGACATCGGACAGGGCTGGACCGGCGGTTGCTTCGCGACCGACAACGTCGCCGTGGCCATCGAGGGCGCCTGGATGCTCGGCTTCCTGCGCAACGAGGCCCCCAACCTGCAGTACGGCAGCACCTTCATGCCCATCGGGCCGTCGGGCGAGCGCGGCAACTTCCTCTACACCGTCGCCTACGGCATCAACACCGACTCGCCCAACCGCGATGCCGCCGTACGCGTGCTCGAGGCCCTCACCAGCCCGGCCGCCCAGCAGTGGGTGCTCGAGGAGGGTCTCGCGATCCCCAGCCGCACCGAGCTGGCCGACAACCCGTTCTTCCTCGAGGAGACGGCCGAGGCGCAGGCCAACGCGACCGTCTTCCGCGGCGCGGCCGACGGCAACGTCTTGGGCTTCCAGTTCGGCAACATCGGCACCGATTGGATGACCCCCGTCAACGACGCCCTGGTGGCGATCATGACCGGTCAGGCCTCCGTCGACGACGCGCTGGCCGAGGCCCAGCGGGACTTGAACGCCCTGCTCGACCGGGCCCGTTGAGGGCCCGCCCGTTGAGGCGCCCGCCCGTTGAGGCGC
>PWQI01000285.1 GCA_003556805.1 Trueperaceae bacterium
CGTCGCTCAGGCGGGCGTCGCTCGGCCGGTCGTCCGGTCACGCCGCGTTCCCGAACGCCGCCTCCAGCAACCGCGGCAGCACCGCTGCGGCCGGACCGACCAGCCGATGGTCGACGTGCGCAGGCGTCGCAGCGACGTTGACCTCCACCGTCACCGCGCCGGCGGCGGTGGCGCGACCCACCAGCCCAGCCGCCGGGTACACGATGGCGCTCGTGCCGACGACCAGGAACAGATCGCACCACGTCAGCGCCGACGTTGCGACCGTCAACGCCTCCTCGCTCAAGTACTCCCCGAACCAGACCACGTCGGGGCGCAGCCAGCCGCCGTCGGGTCCGGGCATCGGATGCGTCCGGAACGGCGTCGGCTCCGGCGTGACCCGTCTGCCCGAGCGATGGTCGCGCCACACCACCAGGCTGCCGTGGAGCTCGACGACCCGTTCGCTTCCAGCCCGCTGGTGCAGTCGGTCGACGTTCTGGGTCAGCAGCGCGAAGCGCCCACCGGCAGCGACCACGTGCCGCTCCAACTCGGCCATGGCGACGTGCGCCGCGTTGGGCTCCGAGACCGCCGCGGCCATGCGACGCAGGTCGTACCACTCGCTCACCAGCGCCGGGTCCCGTTCGAACGCCTCGGGCGTCGCCAAGCGGGTGGGGTCGTGACCGCGCCATAGGCCGCCGTCCCCGCGGAACGTCGGCAAGCCGCTCTCGGCCGAGACGCCTGCACCCGTCAGCACGACCACGCCACGCGCTCGGCGAAGGGTCGAGGCGACGGCCTCCGGATCGTCCATACTCGCAGCCTACGCGACCAGGGGCGCGTCCCTCGCAGGCGCACCGGCTCGAGCCGCACCGGTACGGCTACGCTGGACGCTGCAGCGCCGAGGGCGTAGCATGATGCAACGTTGAATCGAATCACCCGAGCGGTTCTCCGCCCGTTTCGAACCGGTCGTGGTCATGCAGGAGGTGCATCGAGGGGTCTTCACAACACAACGGTCATCGTCGTTCCTCCCGTGACGATCGACCGGCGCCCGACCCTCCGGCTGGGAGCCAGGTGGCCCCGACCGGCCGGCCGTCCTCCGGCCACGTCATGGACGCTCGACCTCCGAGGAGGCGTCATGCGTCCAGTATCGACACATCTCGCGCACACCCTCCGTTTCGTCGCCGCGGCACTGCTCGTGCTCGCGGTCGTCGCCTGCACCGATGCGGGCGGCGGTCACGACGGGGACATCCCACAGGAGCTCACCGACGCGATCAACGCGGCATTCCCTGGCCTCGACGCCTTCGATCTCGTCGCCATCGACGATGCGGGCATCGTCGCCGACCTGCGCGCGCACGCGCTCGGCGGCGCGGGCGGTCAGGTGGCACGGCAGCTCCGGTTGCCGATGTACGACGCCGACGGCGTGCTCGGAGAGGCCGACTGGCTCGCCTACCACGTCGATGTCCGGCAGATCCTCGTCGACGTCCCAGACACCGATGACTTCACCCGCTTGAACCCGAGCGGGCCGAGCATGACCTTCCGCGGCACCCCCGACTGGAGCTATGAGCAGACGCTGGCGGCACTGGCCGGCATCGTCTCGGGCGACTTCGACGTGAACACCGTGCAGCCATCGGTCCTCGCCCTGATCGGTGACCACCTCGAGGGCGCGCACGCAGGTACCGGCCTCAACTACCACGTGACGGTGATCGAGCATCTCGGGAACGCGCTCCAGCCGCACGTCGGCAGCGCCCGGGCCACGGAGCTCGCCTCACTGGTGGCCGAGAACTACCTGGTGTACATACAGAGCCAGTACCGCGGCCTGCTCCTGCACGGTGAGCCGCACAGCGATCTGGTCCGTGGGAGCGGCGCAACCAGCGCGCCGGCGGACGTCGTGACGCCCCAGGTCCATACCCAGGTGCGTCAGTTGCGGCCCGTGATGGTCGCCGACGCGACTGTCTACGACCCCACGACCGACACCTGGCACATCGCCAACTGGTTCGACCGCGTGGACGCCGTCGCCAATCGCCAGGACGCCAACTTGTGGCTCAGCAACATCGCGGCCGACATCCCTGCGTCGAAGTCCACCCTCGCGAAGGACAACAACCGCATCCTGGTCAGGACAAGCGTGGCAGGGTACATGGCGATGACGGTCGAAGGCCAAGCACTCCTCAACTATCCGTCGGCCACGAACGTCTGCGGTGACGAGCCCGACAGCTTCATCAACCAGATCCGCCTGCTGTCGTTCGACAGCGCGGAGCCGAACGAGTACTGGATGTGGTGGACGCGCCAGTACGGCGGTGGCTGCGCTTACATCGCTGCGCTCGGCCTGACGCCTCACCGCGGAGCGGTCGGCTGGTCGGGGTACGGCGACGGCACGCACGACTGGACGAGCTTCGTGTTCATGCACGAGAGTGGTCACATCATCGGCGGCACGCACCGCACCGACGATGCCACGAGCCCCGAAACCCTCCCGAACCACCGCTGCAACCTCATGGGCGAGATCCCCTTCGGCCCCACTGGACCGTCGCTGATGAGCTACGCCAGCGGCGCGTTCACCTTCTGCTTCGCCGCAACCGACGCGTCCGGCGAGCCGAAACGCAACCTGACGCAGGTGGCCGAGTACCTCAACGAGCACTTGAGGTGAGCGCTCACTGACCGTCGTCGCCTGCCTTGCCTTGCAGCACCGACCGGGCGGCGCTCACCGGCAGGAGCGCCGCCTCCTCGGCCAACGCGCCCAACCACACTCGAGCGACGACCACGACGGCGTCGGTCGGCTAGACCCCCCAGCTGGTCGCCCGCGACGCTTGCTACACTCGCGCGCATGCCCCCGTCCTCAGCCCCGCGCTCGTACGGCACGCTCCGTCCCTGGCTGCACTGGACCATCGCGCTGCTGATCCTGGCGATGATCCCGACCGGGCTGATCATGGCTCGGACGCTCGACGACGCCCTGAGCCTCGACCTCTACCGCGTGCACCTCGGGATCGGTTGGTTGGTCGTGGCGCTGACGGGCTAGCGCCTGGTGCTGCGGGCGCGCCGACCCGTGCCTGCCCCCGCTGGGCTCGCGGTGTGGAACCGGCGCCTGCTGCACACGGTCCACTGGGCGATCGCGGTCTTCCCCCTCCTGCTCGCGCTGAGCGGCATGGGGACGATGCTGCAGAACGACCTGGGACCGCTGCTGCTGGCCGGCGAGGCGCCACCGGCGACGCTCGACGTCGAGCAGGCGCGGCTCGGTCACCAGGTCGGCGCGTACCTGTTCAGCGCCCTGTTGGTCGTGCACGTGGCAGGCATCGTCCGGCACCAGCTGCGCCGCGGCGACGCGCTCGCTCCGATGCGGCCGGGCCGGGGCTCGACCGAGGTCTAGCCAGCCCACGCGCACTGCTCGTCTGCTCGCTGCGCGTTGCGCGTTGCGCGTCATGGTGCGTCGTCGCGCAGCCCAGGTCGTTCGTGCGGCTATGCTGCGCTCCGAACCGAACCTGAGGGAGGCCAGCAGATGGTCGAAACGGACGTGGTGGTCGTCGGCGCGGGCGCCGCCGGACTGGCAGCGGCCAAGACGCTGCGCGCGAACGGCGTCGCGTGCGAGGTGCTCGAGGCGATGGACCGCATCGGTGGTCGCGCCTTCACGTCGACGCGCGAGTTCGGCGTCCCATTCGACGTCGGCTGCGCCTGGCTGCACGCCGCGGACCGCAACCCCTTCTTCGACGACGCGAAGCGCGCCGGCTGGGCGCTGCGCTACCACGACATGTCGCTGGACCATCTCTACTTCGGCGATCGCAAGGCGAGCCCCGAGGAGTTCGCCGCGCTGGTCGCGGCCGAGGCGAAGCTGCAGCGCGCGATCGCCGAGCACGAGGGCCCAGACGACCGCCTGGCGGCGCTCGCCAGCGCTTGCCAGGTCGCGGGTGCGGTGTCGGTCTTCAACGGGCCGATGGACTTCGGCAAGGACGACGACGAGATCTCCGTCGCGGACTTCCGCGCCGCCGAGGACCTCGAACCGAACTACTACACGCGCGAGGGCTACGGCGCGCTGGTGGCGCACTGGGCGCGCGACGTCCCCGTGACGCTCTCGTGCCCCGTCCGGCGCGTCCGTTGGGACGGACCCGGGGTACGCGTCGAGACCGACCTCGGCGCGATCGACGCTCGAGCCGTGATCGTGACCGCCTCCACGGGCGTGTTGGCGTTCGACGGCATCCGCTTCACTCCGAGCCTCCCGCAGCGCCACGTCGAGGCCGTCTACCACCTCCCGATGGGCCTGCTGACGAAGGTGCCCATCCGCGTTCGCGGCTCACGCCTCGGGATCGACCCGTTCGACGACCTGCTGATGATCGGCCACGCCCGACACGACCTCTACCTGCTCTTCTTCCCCTTCGAGGTCGACCTGGTCGTGGGCTTCGTGGGCGGTGACTTCGCCTGGGAGCTCGAGGCGGCGGGTCCGGCCGCCGCCGTCGACTTCGTGTCGGGACGCCTCGAGGCCCTCTTCGGGACCGACGCGCGCCGCCACATCGGGCACGGCACCATGACCAACTGGGCCGCCGAACCGTGGGTGCGGGGGGCGTACGCGGTGGCCGCACCGGGTGCCGCGGGGGCTCGCAGCGTGCTCGCCGAGCCCGTTGGCGAGCGCATCTGGTTCGCGGGCGAGGCGCTCGCCGGCGGGCTGATGCAGACGGCTGGCGGGGCTCGCCGCTCGGGCGAGGCCGCGGCGCGGGCGGTGGCTCGGCGCCTCGGGGGCTGAGGCTGCGCGTCGAGGGCGTCGGGTCGGCGTCAGGACGCCTGGCGCGGTTCCGCCGTGCTGGAGCGGGCGACGAAGGTCGGGTAGAGCACGCGTTGGTGACGCGGCGTCTGGGGGGCCTTGATCAAGGTCGTGAGGTACTCGACGCACTGCTGTCCGAGGGCCTCGAAGTCCTGCCGCACCGTGGTGAGCGGCGGGTCGAAGTACGCCGCCTCGGGGA